>JAUIEQ010000171.1 GCA_030429785.1 bacterium | reverse complement strand
AGTGTTGGATCAAACTGAATAAAACCCGTGCCATAATCTGTCGAAAAACCGTTCCATGCATAACCAACATTACCAAGAGCTGTTGGATGACCTAACGTGAAATCATTTGTATTCACATACACGCTATAATCAAACAATCCACAGCCAGCCGCTACATCAACACAATTAAAAGACACCCAAGCAATATCAGACGTGTCTCCCCAAGAACAAATCTTACCCCAACCATTAAGCTCAGCCCAACCATTTGCATCAGGCACACCAAACGTTAGATCCGTTGCTCCATATACATCATCAGCTGGCCGCGAACCGCTTCCGCATGCAGCTGTGTTCGCGGTGCACGTTTGTCCGATACAAATCCACCCAAGCGCATCATGCCACATCCAACCATCAATACCACCTCCGGTAATACCTGAAGCATCTGAATTGATAGTTGCATGCATACCCCAACCAGGATCAGCTGGAGGATAACAATCAGTCAAAATAAAAGAGTTGTAAGCTGAGTTGCAGTTATTGTACGATGTCCATCCAAATACAGCATCCCAAGCATGGCCACCCAAATTATGACCAAGACCTGAGCGCGCAATTGGTGCATGTGATTGCCAAACAAAAAAACTTGCCACCAGTAATGCCGGCAGAATAAATAACAACAGTACTACGTTAATACGAGTAAATAAAAAATGCATATATGACATATATGCATGTAGTATACCAAACTATAAACCTTAAAAAAACTACCACTGCAAGCACGTAGCTGCACACCAGACATTTGAATCGTCATCAGTCTCAGCACGGAGTGAGTACATACCACTTACCTCCCGAATGAAACACTCAGCCTGCTCACCATCACTATCAATGTCTTCCATTTCTACACGAGTCAAGAAACAAAAACTATCCGTGGTTGACACCATCGTTGTATTTGCTTGACCATTATCACTCGCTGAATTTGCGTATTTTGTCACAGTAAAAACCCCATCAAGCAAACCATCCAAGTCACCCGTAATATCTAAATCACCCGTCATTACCATATCAGCACCTTTTACTACCAATTGATCAGTGTCAGATTCGTACACAATCCGCGCATCATAATCACTTGCACTCAGTCCGTGAAAATCAATATATGCATCTCGAGAAGCAGCGCTGTCTTCAGGAACTATTTCGATACCATAGTTCCCAAATACGTCTTCACCCATATGCACTCCTGGAACACTGGGTGCTGTATCAAGCGTATAGGAACCTGCTGGCTCAGCTATATGCAGCGCACTTGCAGGCGTGGCTGTACCAAATCCGACTGCCCCATCCTCAACAATCAACCCTTCGGTGACAGGACTGACCGCAACTATCGCTCCGCCATTCACATACAAAAACGTACCATCGATATAACTCTGTGCTTGTACGACAGCAAAAATCCCCGCAGCGCTCACCATCACAACACTGAGAATAAATAACGTAAATATTTTTGAAGTAAAAAATCGTTGCATACTCACCATGTTAAACACCTACTTTCACAAAGCGCATATGCGTCCAAGTCAGCTCGCGCCCAAGTGATCCAATCTCCGCCATTCTCATACACCCAACAAGCTGCTTGCTCGCTTGTATCATCAATTTCTCTAAAATGCACATGCTCAAGCGCACACGTTGATGTTGCCGAACCACCTGAAATTACAACCTGCGTATTAGCCGAACAGCTTGCTCCCCCACATCCTGATGCTGCTAATGCTGTGTCACTTGTTCTGGTGAGACTCAATAGCTGTCCAGTCAATGTAAGGTCGCCTTGAATTTCCAAATCTTGATCTACATGAAGCTCTGCTCCATCAAATGCCAATGTATCAGAAAACGTATACAACAACCGCCCACCATAGTCAGTTCCATATGAATTCAGTCCATGAAAATCAATATATGGTTGTCGCGCGCCAAGTGCTGTTCCAGCTACTATCTCTTCAAACACTGGTTCAATTGCAAGTGGTGCAAACAGGGTAGTGGTACCCGTAAACATTGAAATTGATTCAG
>JAUIEQ010000015.1 GCA_030429785.1 bacterium | reverse complement strand
ATTTTGCCGAAACAGAAAGCTTGGTCAAAAGCGGTTTTTGGCAGTTGCTGTTTTTGTCATGTTTGAATATTTTGATTTATTTTTTTACGTACAAAAAAACAATAATATTCGTTCAAAGAATTTTGGCAGGGTTTAGTATCGGATCCTTGCTGGTGCTTGTTTCAGCTGGTTATCGTATGGGGTTGTATGTCGTGTATTATGGTTTGAGTTATGAAAAGTTTTTTGCAGCATATGCTGTTGTTTTTTGCGCGGTGGTATTTATGTGGTTGATTAGAAGAGTGTTTGTTGACCGTCGGGCAAATATTTTGAAATTTATTGTGATGTTATTTATGTGGATGTATGCACTGCTCGTAGTCACGCCAGTTGAGCAGGTGATTGTTCGCAGTAACATGTCATTGTCGAATGTAACAGATTCGCGTATTCGGTTGTTTGAAATGACGATGTTGTCATCTGATGTGCTTGATTTGATAAAGACCTATCATGAGCAAGGCAAGTTGGCTGAGCCTGTTGGATATCTTGTGCGCGAACAAGAGAACAAATCTCAGGAGCAATTTGATTGGACGCCGTGGATTGAGGAGCAGCAGCAACGCATTGCTAATAAGCAATGGTATGAAATGAATATCATGAACGCGTTGTATTTTGCAAAAAATAACTAAGAGCGTTTTGACATTGGTATAGTGAGCAAGTCGTCAGGTTGTTGTGCTAGGTAGTCTGGTTGGTACTGTTTGAGAATTGTTGCAGAGTTAAAGCCCCACGAAACAGCAACTGCAGTAACATTGGCTTGTTTGGCTGCTTCGATGTCACGTGTTTCATCTCCAATATATACAGCTGGCAAGTCGGAATATTGTTTGGTTATTTTTTTGATTACTGAGCTTTTGCCAAAAATATGCTTGCTGCTATGAATGGATGCAAACAACTCGCTGAGTTCATGTTGATCCAAAAAAAGCTCAACGTTTTCTTTGGAGTTGGAAGTGATGATAGCAAGCGTGTTGTGAGTGCTGAGTTGTTTGATAACATCAACTAAGCCGCGAATAGGTTCGGTGTTTGCTAATTGCTCAGTCAGTAGTTTGCGCGCTTCAAGAATGACGATCGGTAATAATAATTTCGGAATGCCGAATTGCTGCATCAATGCGCGCGAGTCAAGATTGCGTAATGATGCAATTTGAGCTGGGTCGATTGCTTTGAAGTGATGTTTTGCGGCTAGTTGGTTAAAAATTCCAATAGCGTGTTCAAACGTATCAGCAATCGTACCATCAAAGTCAAAAAGTAATACAGCATTTTTCATATATATAAGTGTAGCATATTAGTGATTGTTTTCGGGTAATTTGGTACAATACGAGCATGGCTTCATTTCGTGGACATATCGGATTTGGAATATTGGTAGCGGTGTTTGTTACTGGAATTTTTGTGATGCAGTCAATTATATCTGGATTTGCTGTGCCGAGTGCGTTGTTTCTTGCAATTGTGATTGGGTCGTTCATGCCTGACCTTGATAGTGATTCAAGTATTGTCTTTTCTATGATTTATTCATTGTTTACTGCGGTTGGTCTTGGAGCGGCATTGTATGAGGCATATGGTATATATGGTCAGAATTGGCAAGCTTTGGCTGTTACTGCGGCAGGGGCGTTGATTGTCTTGTGGTTCATTATCAGACCAATATTCAAAAAGCTTACCAAGCATCGCGGTATGTTTCATTCAATACCAGCAGCAGCAATTGCTGGGTTGGTTGGTTTTCAGATTACGCTACTCTTGAGTAATGACATGCAGTTAGCGTGGTGGTTTGGGGTTGGTTTTGCGCTGGGGTATCTTGCGCACTTGGTTTTGGATGAGTTGTATGCCGGTGTTAATTTTAATGGAACGCCATTTCGACCAAACAAAATGCTCGGCACTGCACTGAAGTTTTATAGCGGTAGTGGTTGGGCAAATGCGTTCACATATATAGTGTTGATTGTGGGTGGTGTGTATACGTTTGTATATTGACATATGGCGTTTTTTGCTGTATGATTTATTATTGCAGAGTAAGGAATACATATACATGTGCCGTTTATGGCCATGTTTTTTAAATAATTGTATGCAAATTCGAAACATTGCGATTATCGCTCACGTAGACCATGGCAAAACCACACTAACTGATGCATTGATGCGTCAGACGGGTATGGTTTCTGATGACACTAGCATGGACTCAAATGCGCTTGAACAAGAGCGTGGTATTACTATTTATGCGAAAAATGCTTCGCTTGTGTACAACGATACTAAGATCAATATCGTTGATACTCCCGGGCATGCAGACTTTGGTTCTGAAGTTGAACGCGTGTTGCGGTCAGTTGATTCAGTGTTGTTGATAGTTGATGCGCAGGAAGGGCCAATGCCACAGACAAAATTTGTACTCAAAAAATCTCTTGAGCTTGGGCTGAAACCAATTGCTGTTTTGAACAAGATTGACAAGCCAGGAGCGCGGGTTGCTGAAGTTGAAGAAATGATACTGGAGTTGTTCATGGATCTTGGCGCTTCTGATGAACAGTTGAATTTTGAAACAGTATACGCTATTGGCATTCAAGGTATTGCCAAAAAAAATCTTGCAGACACCTCTGATAATCTCAATCCATTACTTGATGTTATTTTGGAACATGTGCCAGAAGCGCCAAGTGATGCAACAGCGCCACTTCGTATGCAGCCATTTAATCTCGGCTATGATGACTATGTTGGTCGATTGGCGATCGGTCGTATTTATGAGGGTACGGTTGCTGCAGGGCAAAAAGTAGTTATCAAGAACACGCAAGGAGCATCTCGGACAAGTACGATTACGAAGTTGTTTACGTTTCATGGGTTTGATCGTCAAGAAACCAAAACAGCAGTTGCTGGGGATTTGGTGATGATTGCTGGTATTGCTGATATAGATATTGGTGAGACGATTTGTGAGACCGAAGACCAAGATGCGTTGCCTGCGATTACTATTGATGAGCCGACTATTTCGATTCAGCTGATGGTCAATTCATCGCCATTTGTTGGACAAGATGGAAATTTGGTAACTAATAGTCAGCTCAAGGAACGATTGGAAAAAGAACTTGAAGTGAATGTTGGTTTGCATATTGATTTTTCAAAAAAAGAATCATACACCGTCTATGGTCGTGGTGAAATGCATATTGCGGTGTTGCTTGAGCAAATGCGTAGAGAAGGTTATGAAATGCAAGTATCGCGACCAAAAGTAGTACTGCACGAAACTGAAAACGGCAAGGAAGAGCCATTTGAAGAAGTGACTATTGATGTGCCAAATGAGTTTACCGGTACAGTTATTGAGAAGCTTTCAAAACGAAAAGGAAACATGACGCATATGGAGGCTGATGCAAATGGAAATACTACTCGAATTATTTTTGAAATCCCAACTCGTGGATTGCTTGGGTATCGCGGGGAGTTTTTGATTGATACCAAGGGTGAGGGAATCATTGCTGCGCAATCAATTGGGTACAAGCCATATGTTGGTGATATTGGTTCGCGGTCAACTGGATTTATGGCATCAATGGTGACTGGCAAAGCACTTGGGTTTGCATTGTTTAATTTGCAAGATCGTGGGCAGTTGTTCATTGGGCCAAACGTTGAAGTGTATGAAGGTATGATTATTGGACTTAGTGCCAAAGGTGAAGAAATGACAGTAAATCCTACCAAAGGTAAGCAACTAACAAATATGCGAGCATCCGGATCTGATGATGCCATTAATTTGACACCACCAAAAACAGTTACTATTGAAAGCGGGTTGGAGTTGATGGGTGATGATGAATATCTTGAAATCACTCCTAACAATGTTCGTTTGCGTAAGCAATTACTCACAGAATCAGCTCGAACAAAAGCAAAAAACGCCAACAAGCGAGCATAGTTTTTTGTACTATGTTTGGGTATGGTGTTATGATATGTATATGGAGTATCGTAAATATACCAACCGAATAGTCCGCCATGTTGTGTCAGTGCCGTTTATTTGGGCAAATGTGATTACGATTGTGGCGGCTGATATTATTTTGGAAACCTATCATCAGATTTGTTTTCCATTGTATGGCTTGGAAAAACTTGATCGATCAAAGTATATTGCGATGGATCGACAGCGGTTATCGTATTTGAGTTTTATTCAAAAAATGAATTGCATGTACTGTGGGTATGTGAACGGATGGTTTGCGTATGCGTCAGTGATTGCTGCAATTACTGAACAATACTGGTGTGGTATCAAGCATGAAAAAAATAATCCAGCGTTGCCGCATCACGCATCATTTGTGGATTATGGTGATGAAGCAGCGTTTCATAAACGGTATGAGTAACGACATATTTTTTTGTAAGCGTGGTCTTTTACAATAAAAGGAGGTGAATATGGTAACGCGATTGTTTCAGTTGTTGGATTTGCTGCGCAGCTTCGGCTGGAAAGATTTGGCATGGTGGTTGTTTTGCGGTTGTATGAGTTGTGTCTTGGTGGCGTTTGTGTACCTCCTGCTCGGAGGGTTTTTTGTAGGGATGGGACCAGAAACCCCGGCTGTTATCATCGATCTTGGTGAACAGGCCCTGTATGGTATTTTTGTACTTTGTGTGGGTTTGTGGTTCTGGGTCTGGTCTAAGTTATTTGGAGGAGGTTGGCAACCGCAACGGTAACATGTTTTGTATAATAGAGCACTGCGCAAGCAGTGTTTTTTAAACACAGTGGTATAGCCTTTCTTTTTATAAACACAACATATAGTTGTCCACAATAGTATTGGTATACAAGATGTTGATTTTTGCTATACTGATATCACGTTTACAATTAGTTGTATGCATATATGTACCGTCAATATCGATGTACGGATTGCAACAAACTATTATTCAAAGGCGTGTTGATCGACAGTGAGGTTGAAGTAAAATGCAAACGTTGTGGTCGAATGACAGTGTTCAAAGGCGCTGCTCGCGACGCATTTATTTGCTATATTGCCAACACCTGTCCGCACAACCCAGCCCGACAATAATATATACGAAGCTCACATGAAGCTCAGCCATTTTTTTTTGGTTGAGTTTTTTTAATTACTATATATCCCTATGCCTATTTTCAAAATACAAAAACGCAACGGTTCAGTTGTTGATTTTGATCACAACAAAATCACACAAGCAATTCAGAGCGCACTCGTAGCAACTGGCGTGACAGTTGATCATGCTGAGTCATTGTCACAGGATGTTATGAAAAGACTTGCAGTACATGCGCCAAACAGTATTCCAACTGTTGAATATGTTCAAGATACGGTTGAGTCGGTTTTAATGAGTAATGGTTTTGAAGCTACTGCCAAAGCATATATTGTGTATCGGCAAGAACAAAATCGTAAGCGCCAGCATAAGGATGTTGTTGTTGAGGTCAAAAAAACAATTGTTGAATATCTGAATCAGCTTGATTGGCGTGTTAATGCTAATTCAAATCAAGGCTATTCACTGGGCGGTATGATACTCAATACGGCTGGTAAGGTTATTGCAAATTATTGGTTATCACATGTGTATCCGCAGGCTATTGGTGAAGCGCATCGCAATGCTGATCTGCATATTCACGACCTTGATATGTTTTCCGGGTATTGCGCTGGGTGGAGTTTGCGTGCGCTTTTGGAAGAAGGATTCAATGGTGTGCCTGGCAAAGTTGAATCAGCGCCGCCAAAACATTTGAGTTCCGCAGTTTCGCAAATGGTTAATTTTTTGGGGACACTGCAAAACGAATGGGCAGGCGCGCAGGCATTTTCTAGTTTTGATACGTATTTGGCGCCATTTGTAAAACTATATGAAGAAGCTGTTGTCAATGAAATACAAACGTATGGTTTGCAGTTTGCTGATGATGAACAGCAAGCTCAGTATATTGACGATAGAGTGTATCGGTATGTGCATCAAAACATTCAGTCATTTGTGTTCAATCTTAACATCCCGTCTCGTTGGGGAACGCAGACGCCATTTACGAACATAACGCTTGATTGGAATTGTCCGGATGACTTGCGTGACAAGCGATTGATGATTGATGGTGTGCTGTACAAATATACTTATGGTGAGTTGCAGCCGCAAATAGATATGCTCAATAAAGCTTTTATCGAGGTGATGACAGCTGGAGATGCTAATGGTCGTGTGTTTACATTTCCAATTCCAACATACAATATTGAGAAAGATTTTGACTGGGATGATCCCAAAAATGACGCATTATTTGAAATGACTGCCAAGTACGGCGTGCCATATTTTCAAAACTTTGTTAATTCAGATTTGAATCCAGGCGATGTTCGTTCAATGTGTTGTCGGTTGCAACTTGATTTGCAACAACTCAAACAACGAGGTGGCGGATTGTTCGGTTCAGTAGAAATGACAGGATCAATTGGAGTGGTGACGATTAATGCAGCTCGGATTGGCTATACTGCTCGTGGTGATAAGGATGCTTTTTTTGAGCAGCTTGGGGTGCTGATGGATTTGGCACGCGATTCATTGGAAATAAAGCGAGTTGAAATTCAAACATGGATTGATCAGGGGTTATTCCCGTATACCAGGCGATACTTAGGCATGCTGCGGAACCATTTTTCTACGATTGGCATCAATGGATTGCAGGAAGCAATTCGCAATTTTACCAATGATACGCATGACATTACTGATGAGTATGGTCAGGCGTTTGCCCATGAGGTGCTTGAGTATATGCGCGAACGGTTGACTGAGTATCAAATGGCGACCGGGCATATGTATAACCTGGAAGCAACGCCTGCTGAAGGAACAACGTATCGTTTTGCCAAGGAGGACAAAAAGCAATTTGCAGATATTTTGCAAGCTGGAACAGAAACAGCGCCGTATTATACCAACTCATCACAGTTGCCAGTTGGGTATAGCGATGATGTGTTTGAAGCGCTTGATCTGCAGGATGAGCTGCAAGTGAAATATACTGGCGGTACGGTATTGCATTGTTATATGAATGAGCGGATAACATCAGCCACAGCGTGCAAGTCACTCGTGCGGGCAATTGTTGGGCAGTATCGATTGCCGTATTTTACAATCACGCCTACATTTTCAATTTGTCCCAAGCATGGCTACTTAGCAGGCGAGTATGACTTTTGTCCAAAGTGTGATGAAGCGTTGGGTATTACTGATGGCGCTTCGCATGATCATGAATATCGAAAACAATTTATTTCTGCATAATTATTAATCACAACACTATGCACACAACAACATCAACCACCAGAACAAAATGTGAAGTATGGACGCGAGTCATGGGGTACCATCGGCCAGTTTCGCAGTTTAATATTGGCAAAAAGTCAGAGCATTATTCTCGCAAGCATTTTGAGGAGTGTGTTGCTGCTAATCAGGAATTTATCAAAAAATATAGTTAGGCTATGGCAGTTATTCTCAGTGGCATTCAACCATTGACATTGCAGGATTTTCCAGACAAAGTCGCATGCATTGCATTTATTCCAGGGTGTAATTTGCGATGTGGTTTTTGTCATAATCCAGAATTTGTACTGCCTGCTGCAATTAAAAAAATTAAGTGCAGTTTTGTTGCTGAGGAAGTATTTTTTAATTTTTTGGACATGCGACACCTCGTACTTGAGGGTGTAGTGGTATCAGGAGGCGAGCCAACAGTTATGCGCTCGCTTCCTGATTTTATTAGGCGTATCAAATCATACGGGCTGCTGGTCAAGCTTGATACAAATGGATGTCGATATGAAATGATTGAAACGTTACTCGATGACGAGTTAGTTGATTATATTGCAGTTGATGTAAAATACCGACCGGATGATTATTCATTGTTATATGGCACCGAACATGATGCGCTAGGATTACAAAAAACAATCGCATTGGTGAAGTCATCAGGAGTTGATCATGAGTTTCGTACGACTATGATTCGTGACGTGCACACACCGGACGTAGTAGATGCGATTGCGCACGCAGTGACAGGAGCGCGTGCCATGTATTTGCAGTTGTTTCGTCCTGATCATACTTTGGATCCTGCATTTGCTACAGCAAAACCATTTAGCAAAACCGAAATGAATAACATCGCGCAACGATATTTTGCTGACAAGGTTGGGTATGTTGGTGTGCGTGCATAAGTGCACAACAAGTTGTATTGCAAAAATATACTAGTCTGATACGCTGTATTATACATATTGATAGCGCCAGTTTGTTGCGCGTTTTTTATTTGTTTGTATATATTTATGAAAATGGTACGGTGCGGAGGAATTGTGTTGTTGGTGTGCATGTTGTTGTTTCCGATGGCGAGTAATGCGGCTATTTTTTCTGTCGAATCAATTGTAAGTGAAGTTGGAGTCGGGCAGCAGTTTGAAGTGCGTGTTGTGTTGGATGCTCAGCAAGACCTTATCCAGTCAATTGAAGGTGTGATTGTTATACCGTCTGTACTTGAAGTTATAACTATCAATACAGAACGTACTATAGTTGATTTTTGGTTACAAGAACCTCAGCTGGATTCACGTTCACGCATTTCATTTTCGGGAATTCATACAGATGGTTTTATTGGTTCGCAAGGGTTAGTGTTTACATTAATTGTTGAGTCTATTGGTCAGGGTTTGGTTGATGTTGATTTGCAAGATGTTCAAGCTGTTTTGGTTGGCGATAGTGGAGCACAAGCAATGATCGAAATCCAACCACTGACTATCAGATCAACAGTAGATACGCCCTTGAAGGATTTTGTATCAACGCAAGATGATAGCATGCCACCACGTCCATTTGTGCCATTATTAGCGTATGACCCGCTTTTGCACGACGGTAAAACATTTGTTGTTTTTTCAACACATGATGATGAGTCAGGAGTTGATTATTATGAGGTGCTTGAATCAAGTGCTGGTGAAGATGATCCTGGTACCGGTAATTGGGTGCGAGCTACAAGTCCATATGTTTTGCAAAACCAATCGTCAGAAGTCGTTGTATATGTGCGCGCAACAGATAAGGCTGGTAATGTTACGATTGGGAATACTGATCCGAAATTAGAAAAAATTAGATTTACGCCTGAGGTTAAGACATCAATACCATGGTGGGCTGTATTCAGCGCAGCGCTCATTGTTGGTTTGGTTGTGCGCATAATAGTTTTGCACAGACGAAATTCTAAAAATTCTGTATACTAATAGTAACATGGAGGCACAAACCTACAATATAAAAGTATTGTTTGTCAGACTAGCACAGTACGCGCTGGTAGTTTGTTGTTTGTGGTGTATGCATGTTTCTGTTTCACGCGCAGCAACTGTGCATGTTGATCCATATGAAGGTTCATTATTGGTTGGTGATGAGGTGTCGGTTACAGTGACAGCGAGGAGTATCGCTGAAGATTTGTACAACACCTCGATATTGTTGGCGTTTTCATCAGATCGTTTGGCGCTACGGTCAATTGATACAGCTGATGCAGTATTTGATTTTTGGATTACTCGCCCTGAGTTGGTTGATGATAATGCTGTTTTGCTTGAAGGGGTTGTTTTTGACGGATGGGAAGACGGTGCTGGTGAAGTTGTGACACTTGTGTTTGAGGCTATCGCAGCAGGCGACGCACGGGTGACGATTGCGGATGCGTCATTGACTACTGAAAATGGTGGTGAGTTATTTGAGCCTAGTGTTGGCAATATTGGTTTGTTTTCAATAAATTCAGCGCATGAAGATGATGCCTTGGTTGAGTTATTGCCAAGTACGCCATCAGTATCAGTAGAGAGTGAGGGTGTTAGCACAACTGAGACAATGCCTGTCAATACACAGTCGGTGTATAAGCTCTTGTTTGACGGCGAGTTTTTGCCAAGCATGAGCAATGGTGATGCTGTTGTGCTGAAGGCACCATCTCGTCATATGTTTACTATAGTTGATCCAAGACTCAACCGAGCAGTTGATCAGATACCGGTACTAGTTGTCTCAAAGTATGAAAAGTTGGTTGTATTTTTTGCTTTGACCACTATAGTCTTTATTGGGTTGTTTCTTTGTAGTTTGTATATAGCATACCGGCTGTGGAGGCAGCACAAACCACATGCAAACATTTCGCTGACACCAATTGCAATTGCTGATATCAAACAACCAGCTACTCAGTCAACCAAAAAAAAGACATCTTCAAGAAAAAAGCCAGCACAAAAGAAATCGGCAAAAAAAACATCATCAACAAAAAAGAAACCAGCTAAGCGAGTGACAACAAAGACAACCAAGAAAAAATCAGTCAAGAAAACGTCAGAATAACAGTGATACCAAAAAAAACACCCTGTTACGAACAGGGTGTTTTTGGTTGACATAGTCAGTGACTATCGAGGTTGCTGTGGTCGAGCTTCTTTGATCGCAAGTGGGCGACCATTAAGTTCTTGACCATCGAGTGTGTTGAGAGCAGTTTCAGCTTCTTCAACAGAACTCATTTCAACAAAACCAAAACCTTTTGAACGACCAGTGTCTGGGAAGGTGATAATTTTTGCTGAAACAACAGAACCTGCTTGTGAGAAAAATTGTGATAGATCTTCTTCTGAAGCGCTATATTCAATGTTTCCTACGAAAAGTTTTGCAGAATCCATGATGTATATCTTGAAATGACTAATTAACAATAAGACCGACCTTTCTCATTAATACGTATTATTGTCCTGAAAAAATAATCAAGATACGACACAATGAATGAGAGACTTATACGCTTGCTAGCATAGCACATTGGCGGAAAAAGTCAACCAATAAGTTTGTTGGTAAGTCAAGTTTGTTGTATACTATATATATTGTATGTATACATACACAAACGCACTATTTATCTACACTCAGTATGAATTTTATTAATGATTACTTAAATTTTTATTCGTTGCTTATTGCGGTGATTGTTGGTTTTTTGCTGTCTATTTCAGTGTTGTTTGACTCATTGAAATTTAAAGGTGGCGCGCTGGAGAAGGTGTATATCAGAATTGGGGTTGGTATGGTGGTGATTTTGCTCAGTATGAGTTTGTTGTTAGTGACTGAGTGGGACTTTGATCTTGGTTTTATGAAATTGCATGATGTAATGTTTATTACTGGGTATTTGATTATTGCCTTGGGTACAAAATCAATTATCAAAATCATCAAAGGAAAGGAATAGTACAGCGAATCGTGCATTGTAAGAATTTCCGTTATATAACGGAAATTTTTTGTGTTAGTATGGTTATACACAAGTAGCACTTGCATCATTGACTTGATTTGTATATTATAGAAAAGGTTTAATAAAACTACATGAACATAGTTGCTCAGAACAATTCGATTATTTTGTCAGTTACCTTGAAGCGTGGTATTACACACGTCGACTTTACTATGTGTGATACCAAGGATGACTGGCGCGCTCTGTGTACGAGAAATTAAGTTCAACTACAAGCGCATAAAGAACACACGGCAACTGGTCATCCACATAAGGTGAGCAGTTTTTGTTTGTTCTTTCAACAACAACAATATCATAATAGATGGTTAT
>JAUIEQ010000014.1 GCA_030429785.1 bacterium | reverse complement strand
ACTTTGATTCAGATCGCACTAATGCTTTGTTAAAAAAGTATTTAGCAGAAACCATACTAGTGTTATTTTTTCTTGATGGCACAACAATTATACTGCCACAGAACTCAGAAACTGCAACAGAATCAGGAACTCTAACACAAAAAAACGTTTTGCAAGCACTCATGTCTTACATAGGTAATGGCATGTCACTTGTAGAAGTTTTCCGAGAAAATCAACAATACCTTAAAAAAGAAGAGGTCAGAGAATTCCGAGAAAGACTAGTCTTGTTTATTAGTATTTATCAAAAATATACCGAAACGGATGTTTTTGAAACAATCAAACAAGAACTTAAACAGTGGCGAATCTGACATGAAAAAAAACCACCAAAAAGCAAAAAAGTGTAAACATGGTTAAGATAAAGATAGAACAATACCAAAAAAACAGGCACTTCATAAAACTAGGAGAACAGCATGAGTGAAAAATCAACAAGCTATTTAGCTTTGGCAATGGGTTTTGTACTCGCAATTTCTGTATTTATGGTATTACCAGGATTGGCCGATACTTTTCAAAATCCATGGGCCGTCATCCCGCCTGCTGAAGTTACTGCCCAAACAATAAAAACAGGCGCACACAAAGCCATTGGCGGGCTGCTTTTCATTTTTATTATCATAAATGCATGGTGGGGTTTTGAATGGAAAGAAAAAACCCACCAAATCAAATCGCTTCAAGACCGCATTCAAAAACTTGAAGCGGAGAAGGGCAAGTCAAGAAAAAATAAGATTAGCCTATAGTCTTATAGCAAGCTACAACGCTTGCTTTTTTAATCTATTTATCATTCTGATAATCACTGCTATACTACAGACGATTTTGTTCACATACAATTACAAACAAGCAGGAGGAAATGATGCGAGAGAAAGTCTTTTATATACGAGCGCTTAATCAGCAAACCCACGATATCCTAGCGCGGCATCCACGTTTATTTTTTGAAACTGACTTTTTGCAAGATCAAATCGTTGAACGCTACATCAGAGGACGCCGTATCCCACCACCAACCAAGCTCATGGAGCATGTGAAGATTAACTTGTGGCGAATGCCTGATTTTTTTATCATACAAGAGTTACTCAATAGTCGATTTGCCCTGAATTGCTTCTATGGTCGTGACTATGAAGTGTATGTTACATTTCCTACAATACCTGACAGTATCTGGGAGATACGATTCAATTTCAAAATCGAAGCTCCAGAACGCAAAACTGCTTAACCAACCAACCGTCCTTCCCAACAAACGGACGGTTATTTTTTAGACACACTATGCAGCACCAAACCGGTATACTTGGCATTCGAATAGACAACATTTCAGCATTTTTGGATACACAGCGCTATCATTGGATCGCAACCGTCAATCCAGAAATTATTATGGCGGCGTATGATGATGTGTTGTATAGCGAAGTGCTCAACTTGTCTGACCTTAATATTGCAGATGGCGCAGGACTTGAATACATACAACTACTCCTTGGTAAGCCAACTATCAAACACCGATACCCCGGAATTGATTTGGTGCATTATATTATCAAACAAGCGCATAAAAAAAAGCTTACAGTAGCTTTGTTCGGTGGTATGGAGACGTTCCCAAACGGAACAACAGTTGGAGAAGTTGCCGCGCAAACATTGCAAGCACAGTACCCAAATCTACACATCACCACAATCCCGGGAGGAACAGTAACGACAAAAAACAACCAACTTATTTTGTCCGAAGATGAAGTAACAAAAATCAATACCACCCAGGCAGACGTGCTACTGGTAGCACTCGCGTATCCACACCAAGAACGCTTTTTGTTACATCTCAAAGACAAATGTCCACAGGTGCGGCTAGCAATCGGAGTAGGCGGGTCTTTCAAGTTTTTATCAGGATACACCAAGCGCGCGCCACAGTGGTTGCAACACATAGGACTAGAATGGTTTTGGCGATTATTATTTGGTGGACAATCAATTCGCCGCATCATGCGAGCTGTGGTTCGATTTCCACTAACCGTGTTGTGGCGAACTCTCAAGCCTCGCTACCGACAAGGCAACATGGCGTGTATTATCAATGACAATAACGAAATCTTGTTATGCCAACGCGCTAATGCACTACCAGACATTCATTGGCAAATGCCACAAGGTGGTGTTGATCCAGGAGAGGCACAAGAAACAGCGCTGCTTCGTGAAATCAAAGAAGAAGTCGGCACAGACAAAGTCGAGATCATACAACAAGTACCACAAAAACATACATATACAATTACTGATAGCTATCGATTTTCATACAGTGGGCAGCAACTCACACTTTGGCTTGTTCGCTACACTGGAGACGGGAGTGACATTGCTGTTGATGAGCGCGAGTTTGTTGATTGGCAGTGGGTGCCGATTGATAGGCTCTTTGACGTACTGCATCCAGTCAGACATGCGAGTGCCAAGCTTTGCCTCAACCAACTCAATACAATACGCTAAAAACAACTTGTCATAACTGACAATTGACAACTTGATCTGTAAGCAGTACAGTATAGTATCATTATTTCTTTGACAAAAGTTCAAGCAAAAAAAACTCGCACAACCTTTCATATGCAAAAAGGAGTAAATCATGAGCACGAAGGATAGTAATAAAATTACAGTAGGTAATTTTTATCTTGCTAAACGAAAAAACGGTTCTGAAGAACTAGTCATGAAAGTTACTCATGTTCAATACGGGTATCTATTATGCCAGGTTTTTCACCCAAACATAGGCTCCATAGTTAACGATGAAGTCATAGCGGTTGATGACTATAATTTTGAACCACTGGATAAGCACAGAGCTCTACGAAAAGCGCGAATGCAGTTTAGAAAAAGTACAAAACAGAAAGAACTTGAATTGACAAAACGAATCGCTAGTATGCGAGACGATTTTGAAGAAAATACAAAAGATAGGGAGCGCAACTTCTCCACAGACAGCAAGCGTTGGGAATAAACACCCTCTCCTGAACACTGATTCAGGAGTTTTTTTTATTGCCTAAGCAGTGGTAATTTGCTAGGCTAAGATAAGAAATAATTGTTACCTATGAATACTATCAGAACACGTTTTGCGCCAAGTCCAACCGGTTTTTTGCATATCGGAGGCGTGCGCACAACACTATATGCATACTTGCTTGCCAAAAAGCATCACGGCAAGATTGTTTTGCGCATTGAAGACACTGACCAAAAACGCACTGTTGCCGGATCAATTGAACAAATTATAAATACCTTTAAGCTCTTGGGAATTGATTTTGATGAAGGACCAACACAAGGCGGGGAATACGGACCATACACGCAATCAGAACGAAAAAATCAAGGGCTCTACCAAGGCTACGCTGATACCCTTATCCAACAAGGACATGCGTATCATTGTTTTTGTACTGCTGATCGACTCGAAACCATGCGCAGCAAGCAACAAGCAGCCAAGCAACCACCCAAGTATGATCGTGAATGCTTGAAACTGAGTAAAGCAGCTATTGAACAAAAACTAGCAGCAGGAGAACAACATGTTATTCGACTCAAAGTTCCTGAAGGAGAAACAACATTCACTGATCTTGTCTATGGCACTATTACAACACCAAACAACACACTTGATGACCAAGTACTGCTCAAAAGTGACGGGTTTCCGACGTATCACTTGGCTGTAGTCATAGATGATCATCTCATGAATATCACTCATGTTATTCGCGGCAATGAGTGGATTCCATCAACTCCAAAGCATGTGATTTTGTACAATGCATTTGGCTGGGATGTGCCAGTACATGCGCATTTGCCGCCAATTCTAGGACCTGATGGCAAGAAAAAGTTATCAAAACGAGACGGCGATGTTCGCGCTGAAGATTTTATTGCTAAGGGATACTTACCAGAAGCATTACTAAACTTCATTGCTTTACTTGGCTGGAACCCAGGAGATGACCAGGAGTTATTTGATCTTGATGCGCTGATTCAGAATTTCTCACTTGAGCGAGTTAATAAAAGCGGAGCAAAGTTTGATATGACCAAGCTCAACTGGATGAACAACCAATACATCAAGAACACTGATTCAAAGGAATTAGTTGCAGTACTCAAGCAGAACAACTTTTTTGATCAAATTGATAATTTTAGCGAAGATAGGTACGAAATTAGCCGAGTACTAGATTTGTTCAAGGAAAGAATGCAAACCTTAGCAGCAATAGGGGAGTTAGCACAATTTTTGTATACACTACCTGACTATGAACCAAGTATTTTGGTTTTCAAAAAATCAACCAATGACAAAACACTCCTTGCGCTCGAGCAAGCACAACAACTTATCACCAACACAACAACTCCTTGGATTGCTAATGAGCTCAGAACTGCTTTTGATGCTCATCGGGAAAGTATTAACCTGACTAGAGCTGAAATGTTTTGGCCAATGCGAGTTGCGGTATCAGGCAGCGAGCAATCTCCTGATGTTTTTGATATAATGGAATTACTTGGTAGGGAAGAGACGCTTGAACGATTGCGTATTTCTCTTGAAAAAATCAAATCTTTGTGACATAGTATACAAAGTAATATCCCCATGCTTCAATCATCGCAATACAATTACAAACATGCATCTACTAAGCGCTCAGTGGCCATTTTTGGCCTTGTAGCGCTTTTTTTGGGTGGTATGTTCGCTATTGATAACTACACTTCTGTATTCGCCCAAACAACCTCATTTGAAGGAAATCTCAATGAACTAGAGGATGAGATCGAACTAAAAAAACAAGAAATAGAAAACATCGACGCACGAATCAATGCTTACAAAGCAGAAATCGCCACCAAACAGGCTGAAGCAGCAACATTACAAGCCCAAATCAGCATCCTAGAGCAACAACAGGCAACAACTGAGCTGGAAATTGAAAAGCTTTCAATCAGAACTAATCAAATAACTCTAGAAATTCAAGCAAACGAACAAGATATTGTTGAACTCGAAGCACAGCAACAGGTAGTGAAACTGCAAATAAGCGAATTTATTCGTCAAATCTATCAAGAAGATGATCGGTCATATTTTGAAATTGTTGTTATGGAAGACAATTTATCAGATTTTTTTAGCCATATTGATCAGCTCGAGAGTATTGAAAAAAACTTACAGCTCGATCTAGATCATTTGGAAATTGTTGAAAACAAACTGCACACTGAACAAAAAAATCTGATCTCGCGAAAAAATAACTTAACAGCAATCAAGCGCAAACTCGAAGAAGAGCAAGCAAGACTTGAATCGCAGCAATTTTCAAAAAACGTACTACTTGACGAAACACGTAATAGCGAGCGAGCTTATCAGAATCTAGTTGCTCAAGAACGGTCGTTGCAAAATTCTATAGACAGTGAAATCAAAAACTTGGAAGAGGAGTTGCGCAAAAAGCTTGCCGAAAGTGATCAACTCGGAGATGTATCAAAATACGGCTTGATTTGGCCAGTACCAAGTCGCTACATCACAGCCGACTTTCACGATCCTGCATATCCGTTTCGTCATGTATTTGAACATCCCGCGATTGATATTCGAGCGGGACAAGCAACACCAGTGCGAGCAGCAGCATCTGGATATGTAGCCCGTGCTAAAAATGCTGGCTTTGGCTACTCATACATTATGCTTGTTCATGCAGATGGTGTTTCGACAGTATATGGACATGTAAGTCAAATCAACGTACAAGAAGACACCTATGTGCTTCAGGGAGACATTATAGGCCTCTCAGGCGGCATGCCAGGCACGTTGGGAGCAGGGAGACTAACGACTGGACCTCATCTGCATTTTGAGGTTCGAAAAAACGGCTTTCCAGTAGATCCAAAACAATACTTACCATAATATATAAAAATCCCCAGCATTTATTGCAGGGGACTAAGAGCATAAAGAAACAACAAAACTACAGCAATAACTTGAACAGAAAATGTGATAACCACTGACTGTATTTTTTAATAAATCCTTTTTTGTAAATGTTCGAATTAATCTTGGAGATGTTTAACAATACTACATTCTCCCTAAAAAGTCAATAATACAAATAAAAACCCACACGTTACATGTGGGTTATGTTGAATTACGTACCACTACCTCGCAAGTGATCAGGAAACTTTCGCAAGTCTATCTCTTTTGCAGAAAAGTACCCATGGTTTTTTGACGGCTCACCGATGAGTGTTTCAAATAACTTCAAAATACCATCAGGCACCTGGTATGGAGTCGCTTCTTCAGTTATCAAGCTTTTGAAGCTCGCCATATCCCCGTCAGAAACTACTCCCACTTGATGCAACTGATAATATCCTGATTGCAAGTAGGGGTACATTTTGTTGGTATGCAAGTCATAAAAAACAAAACTCTTATCTCGCAACAATCTCCAATGACCTTCGCAAATCTTTTTGATGATATGCAAGTACGAATTGATAGAGAGCGCCACTTTGATACGAGAATATGGATTGGTAGCACTATATATACAGTGATAAACATCATCAAACTGATACAGTACATAATATACCGGAAACTCAAAATCTCTATCATGCGCTCTGTAGGTATTACGTCGCAATTCAATTGGCATTATACCATCCTCCCAAAAGTTACATTTGAATACCAAGAAAGGTAAGCACCCCGTGCGCAAGGTACACACTACCCAACATAGCAACTAAGAGCAGTAAAATAAGCAGCCAAGCTGGCAAACGACCTATCCATAACTCAAATGGATGCACGTATGCTGTCGGATACTCTTTAGGTTTCATTCGACGATCAATACACTCAGGAAACTCTCCTATAGAAAACAATATTTTAAAATCAATAAGTCCCTCAGGGCATGACCAAGAAGCTAGATCAATGGTTGAGGAGTCGGTTGTGCTAATAGGGTACGTTCTCATTGTTGGTATCATCGAAGAACCTAGGTCTTCATTCTGAAAAACAATACGATATAACCGCTCAACATAACCAAGTGAATATTTTTTTCCAAAAACGAGGTGATAGTTATTCAGCAGAGAAGTGACCCCAATAGGCTCAAGCGCAATCACTATTGGATGTCGATAGGGATCATCTGTAATACCTTTTGGAATTTTATTAAGTGGTTCGATTCCAGCCGCTCTTCTCATCAGATTCAATGTCAATAGAGCATCAGAGTAAGCCCGCTTTTTTTTGGCTTTTTGTCTGAGTTCATAATCATGAGACATGTGTTTTCCTCCATGTTTGCGCAATACGCTCGTTATTAATGTGATATGTACAAAACAATACAAAATAATACCACATACGCACTAGAAGTCAATACATGCTATTTTCGTAGTGGGTGATGTTTAACATGCGTTTCCTCAGCATATCTATCAGATGTATTTACATACCGAGTGGTCGTGTCCAAAGATTCATGACCAAGTAAAATTTGAATAGCTGCAGGATTCGCTCCATTTTCAGCCAAGTATGTCGCAAAGCCATGCCGCAATGAATGAGCAGAGATTGGGACATTGATTTGTAAATACTCTCGATATGTTTTAATTCTTTCTTGTAAATAATTATTAGAAATTCGTCTGTCCTTAGTATTTTTGTATCGCGTTCCATTGTATGGTATAAAAAGCGCTTCACTTTGATCAGTACGAGACTCTAGATACTCACCAATGCACTTCAGAGCACGTGGAGTCAAATATACAAATCGCTCCTTTCTACCTTTACCTTTGATAAAAATTCTTCCTGAAGCATCAATCTGACTTCGATTTAAGTTGGTTAGTTCGGAAATACGCATGCCAGTAGCAAAAAGTGTTTCAAGCATAGCTCTATTACGAAGTGCGACTAATTTGTTTTTTTCATAATCTGTTGGCGCTTCAATCAATGAAATCAACTCATGCATTTCAGCTATTTGAGGATGCTTGCGATCAGTTTTGACAAGCTTGATTGCATCAGGACTGACTGGTACAGGAAAATCATTATCAACCAAGAACTTAAAATACGAGCGTAGGGAAGAGAGGCACCGATTGACACTATAACTACTTAAATGAACTGTTGTTTTTTTATCTGTTGCAGTTTTACGATCAACAGAATGAAGATATGCCTTATATTGATTAATAGATTTTTTTGTTAGTTTTTTAAATGACAAATTATTATCAGATAAAAAAGAATAAAAGACAAGCAAGTCACGTTCATAATTATAGATTGTTTCTTTTGAATAATTATTAACTTGCAAGTCTAATAAATAATCATCAAAGGAGGGTAGTGTCATAGGGAGGGTTTTAGAAATATAGTATACTGAGTATAATAACTCTTACACTCAGTATACTATACGTAGTTATCACTGTCAATCACTATAGTATGCAAAAAGCGAGCTTGTATATAATACGATATAAGCGTTTTAAAAAAAGAATATGAACTATTACCCATATACATATAGAGCAAATCGTATTTTATATATAGAACTACCGACTTGTATCTGTATATAGCTATACAGTTCACATAACCTGATTTGAGCAGCATATGAATTATGTACATATATATAAAAAATAACTTTTCTATAATTTATTTTATTTTTCTAAAAAAATAATTCTTACAATCTATCGTCGCACCTCTGCTGGTATGTTCTGTTGTTTTATAAAAAGGTTATTTTATGGAAAATAAGCCCTACCCCAATCAACACTATATCATTTTTAAGCGTCGTAAAACGTTTATATAATATAATATTATAGCTACTTATAATACACCCAATCCTCAACTCGAAGATCTATATACTCAAGGTTATTTCGATTTGGAATCTTATCGTGTATAACTTGTTCGAGAACCAGCAATTGTCGCTCAACATCATCATCTAAATTAAATAAAATTGCCCACCCTTCATTTGTTTTCAATTGTATATCTGAATGTTTTTGAGTAACAATAAACTCAGTTGGTTCTATACCTTCAGTGGCATACTGCTGCTTCACCCTCCCCCAAATAAGCTGCATAGCTTCAAGTTGTTCGCTGAATCGAATTTGATCAGTTACTGAATAAACAGCAAACTGGTCAAAAATGATTATCGCATCTTCGATACTGTCCTTTGTATCAAGTGATGAAAGTACAAATCCTGCGCTATCCACTGACCAGTATAAATCACGATTATATATAATAGCTGACGGTTGTCGCAATTGGTAAAACACATCAAGTTGTTTTGGGAACTTTTTTGCTACACGCATGGTATCCAAAAACGGATGATCTTCAAAAGCAACCTCTATTGCTTTGGTATCAAAAAATAAAATATTATGCTGTGGCAACAAACGAAGCAGCTGTTGACTGTACTGTGCAGTGATTACATTTTCTATTACCACTGTATCAAATTCATCAGGTCCGACATAACGAATAGCTGTGACGTGCAATAACGGCGAATAAACAATCAAATAGATAATCACGCACGCGATAATACCGTACAACACTTTGTTAACGCGTGGCCACAATGAAGACGGCTGGCGTTGACGCTCAAAAAGCGGATTGGACCGCTTTTTATTTGGTTTCACAAAATCTTTCGGGCGACGCTTCTTTGGTCGAAACTGTTCTTGAGACATGGGAGCTTGTCGTATAAAAACTTATTGCCGCGGCGCTATAACATCGGTGCCTACATACGGTTGCAACACCTTCGGTACACGCACAGACCCGTCTGGTTGTTGGTAGTTTTCTAATATTGCTATCAGGATACGTGGAGATGGAATAGCAGTATTATTCAACATATGAACAAACTTTCGTTCACCTTGTTGCGTCGTATACTTAACATTGAGTCGACGTGCCTGCCAGTCTGTGAAGTTTGATGCAGATCCTGTTTCACCATACCCATCGCGGCTTGGGATCCAAACTTCCATATCAAATTGACGACGCTTCCCTGCCGATAAATCACCAGTACATATTTGGAGTTGCTGATACGGCAATTCTAACTCTTCATGCATTTCACGTGATATGAGCAACATATCATCTTGCAATGCATCACTGACTGCAACATCAGCTGACGCAATCGCAACCAATTCAACTTTCATAAACTCATGCACACGAAATAGACCCTTGGTATCGCGACCATAACTTCCAATTTCACTACGATAGCACTGCGAGAAACCGCATAACAACAGTGGCAAATCAGCTTCATCCAAGACTTCATCTTTGAAGTATCCCAACAGTGACGGTTCGGCTGTTCCAACCAAAAATTTGTTTTCTTTTGCATCATCGCCTGACGCGTCTTTGTCTCTATTGGCAATTTTGTAAATCTCATCAATACTTGGATCGTACTGCCTGCCAGCAAAATATCCTGAGCCAAACAATGCAAACTCACGAACGAGCGTTGGTGGAATCATCGGCGTATAACCTTTGGCAATTGCTTTTTGCAAAGCGTACATCATCAGCCCCATTTGCAAGAGCACTGCCTGATTCTTTACATAATACCCGCGATAACCCGAGACTTTGACACCTCGCTCAAAATCAAGCACATCCAGATCAACACCGAGCTGCATGTGATCTTTGAAAGCAAAATCAAACTTCGTAGGCTCACCCCAGGTATGAACTACTACATTCTCGTGTTCACTCTTCCCTGCTGGTGTATCATCTGATGGTAGTGTTGGAACTCGTGTCATCAATTCAAGATATTGCTCTTCGAGCGGCTGTAGTTTAGACTGTGCTGCTTCTAGCAGCTGTTTCAATTCCTTGCCACGTTGTATGTTTTCATCACTTGGCTTCCCTCCTTTGCTTTCAGCAGCCAATGCGTTTCGTTCTTGATTAATATCTTCAATTGTTTGTCGGACACTATTGAATGATTCATACACACCCAACAACTCGTCAATTGACAAAGAAATGTTTTTGGCTGTAGCCGCCTCCTGCACCAAGTCTTTGTGCTCTTTTATAAATTTTATGTCTAACATAGGTTCATTTACAATCCTAAATGTTCAGCATTTGCCTGCATTGCCGTAAGTGACATTTCAAACACCTCATCCAGACTCATGTCCAGCAGCACTTCTGACTCCTTGATAATATCGCGATTAACGCCTGCTGCAAATGATTTGGTTTTGAATTTTTTCTTAACAGACGAGACAGAAACTGAGGCTAGTTTTTTATCAGGTTTTACCAGTGCACATGCAGTAATCAATCCAGTCAATTCTTCAACCGCATAAAGCGTCTTTGCTAAGTAGTTGTCTTTTGGTTCATCAAAAGAATAATTATGCGCCTTGATTGCTTGAATCACTGTCGGATGCACATTCAATGCTTGTAACCATTCCTCAGCTACAATACAATGCCGCTCCAGATCATCACCGACGACTTCATAATCAACATCATGCAAAAGACCAGTAATACCCCATACTGTTTCGTCCTCACCAAAATGTCGAGCAAATGCCTGCATCACACATTCAACTGCTAGAGCATGTTTTTGTAAGTTGGTATTTGTGACTTTTTCTTGAACAAGCTGCCATGCCACTTCCCTGCTGACACCAACATCATCGGCTGACAATTCGCTAGAGTTTGGCACAGATGCTTTTTTGCTAGCATGAGTTGGACGCATCAATGGGAACAGTACCACATCACGCAAATTCGGCTGCTGTGTAAGCAATGCCACTACCCGATCAACGCCCATCCCCCAACCTGAGATTGGCGGCATGCCA
>JAUIEQ010000013.1 GCA_030429785.1 bacterium | reverse complement strand
GTCTATTAACACAATAGAATCACCGATATCTGGTGATTTTGTAGTTATTTTGATAAAAGTATTTCCAAATGATGTTATTTGCATAGTTGTGTCTAAAACTATGCTTATCATAGCAATCAGGGCAAAAAATGTAAATATCCTGAGGTATTAAAAAACCCCGCGCATGCGCACAGGGTGGGGTGTTATCAAGAGATGGGGCGGAACATGATCGCATCAGGCGTAGCCGGGGTTTTGATCCGCTTATCATTGACTGGCGCTATTTTATGGCACAGACCATCGGAGTCGATCGAGAAGAGAGTTAGTGATATGCCGTTGTTGTATGTTTGGCAAAAATATTCCCATTTTTCTAAGTTCGTCGGGGTGTTGGATGGTAATGTCATAAAATCGATTTTATCCCACGGGTTTTTTGGGTGCGACGGATCAAGACCATAGAGCTCAGCCAGTATGTTAATTGGTGCTTGATTGCCACGTGGGTCAGTATAATACCAAAAACGTTTGAGCGGGACCATTTGAGATATGTCTTCGAGTGAAAACACATAGTCTAGGCTGTCCTCAATCAAGACAATCCCCCAACATTTTGATGTTCGCAGTAATTCATATACGGCGTATTCGTTGTTTGGGGCATAGTACACGAGGTTAAAAATAAGCAACCCAATGATTCCCCAGCCAAGCAAGGTAACGACGTACAGGGATACAAGCGGAGGAATGCCTGGGAGTAATACAGGAATATCTCCAGCAGCAGCATATGCGCCAAATGCAAGTGTGCTGATGCCTACCCAGGCTGCCAAAAAATTCAACGTATAGTTTTTTGTTATGACCAAGAATGCTTTGAGTGGAAATATCATACGAGAACTCCTGTTTGATGAGTGATTTTTTTGTTAAAGAGAATGAGTAACTGTATAGGCTGAGATCGCTTTTGTCAATATATTGTATGTTAATTTCAGAATGGTTTCCCGTGCTTGTTGTAAAGTTTATTCATAATGACGACCGGAAAGCTAGTAGTTTTGAGATTTTTTTGTCTATAAAAAACCCCAACACGAGATGTGGTTGGGGTTTGGTGCATGGCATTTGCCGCGCTTAAATGTTTTTGTAAACTTTGATGCTCAGGTTGTTAGAACCTGAGTCCGGTGAATTCTTCTGCGAAGTAGGTGCGAATTCCCTGACATGTAATTGGCTGCTGTTCGCTTGGCAGTGCTTCAAATAAATGAATTGTGCGATTGAATATTTCAGCAAGACTTTTCCAAATCCATTCATCATGCTTGTGATGGTAGTTTTTAAAGAAACGTACTCTATAATGTGATTTTAGGGTTTGCCAACGTCTGTGCTAGGAAGAATGATTTGGTTGTCATGAGCATGGTATTGTCCATCGAGGTGGTATACATGAAGACCATGACAGGTATCTCCATCTGCAGCATATAGTTCAATGGTTTTATTAAGTGTTTGTGCTAGCAGCGTCCATTTTTTGTGTCTGTGTTGGAAGAGATGGCTTGTTTTGAAGTTAACACAAAGCCATACACTGCCTGTTTTCATCAAAGTTTCACATCTTCCAAAAATCTGTTGCATGATACGGAGTAGCCTTTTGCCTTTCGGGTCTACTGCTCGCAAAAAGGTGTGTAAGTAAGTGCCTGCTGTTGGATTTGATTGGGGGCAAATAATATCATGGTCATTGGCTACAATAATGTAAAGCCACGTGTTGTCATGTAGCAAGTCGAGCATTTTTTTGGCATAGGGTAGTCGCTGTTTTAGTTCACGAACAACACGAATACTCCCAGCAACAATGCTAAACACTAGCACCACGTCAGTGCCCCATGGCGCATGTGGTGCGTACTGTTTAATCACGAGCATTGTTAGCAGGCCAACAATTATTGCTCGAAAGAAGAAATAAAAAAGCAAATAATTTCTATTGCTGTGCCACAAAAAATATAGTTTCTCTTTCATAGGCTTTCTCCATGCTGTTTGTTTTGCGCTGTTGTGATTACTATATAATTGGTAAAGAAATGAATAGTATATAGTGCACAGCAGGCTGCTATTTGTCAATGGTCGCGGTTATTAAGACGCATAAGATGTAGTGATACAAAAACGCACATAGTTATGTGCGTTTTGCGGGTTGCAAAAGTGTATTGGCTGCTTCTAAATAGGTAAGTCAGGTAGGTTATTTGATTGTTCTTTGAGTTTGTTGAAGCTGTCAGTTTTTCGTTTGGCAGCTTGAGCTGACGTTTCGTGATCAGGTGTGTTGTTGGTTTTTTCTGCTGCTGCGCTCCAACGACGCACGCTCGTGTCTGGTCCTTTGAGAATATGGTATTCGCTTGGTTCTTGCGCAGTTGTATCCTTACCATCTTCACGCAAGCCTTTGAGTTTTTGTTCAAGCAGCCGTTCTTTCATGTATTCTTTGCCGCGTTCGCGTTTGATATCGTATTTGCGCGTGCGAGCGATGTTGGCCTTGATGGTGTTTGTTTTTGCTGCAGCTGCTTGTCGTTCAGTTTCTTCTTTGGTGAATTGTTTATTGTAATTCTTGAGGCCTGTTCTGACTTTGCGTGAAAGTTCAGGATCGTGTTTTTTGAGAATCTTGCGCATTTTGCCAAATGAGATGCGTTTGCCTGAATTCATAAATGCTGTATCGGCGCCGCTGTTTTTGATTGTTGTTTGAATATCTTTGATTTCATGTTTGTTAAGACCAGTCTCCGCCAAAATATGCTCTTGATCCCGTGCGGTCAAGAGTTGTTTATTGAGTTTGTGGTATTCGTATCCTTTGCCGATAAACGCAGTCATGTTTGTGTAAGTTATAGCGGCTTAATATATGATTTAGTGTAGTATATTGTTGCGTTTGGGAAAAGGATCTGTCATGCCATTGCTAATGGTTTTGTTTATTGCTAGTATGGTGTATGGTTCTTAAATAATAAGAAGGTATACGCAACGTATAGGAGATATTATGGAAAATTATTTGTTTGTGTTGGGTGGTTTGCTTGCTTTGAGTTGCTTGAAAGTATTGATTTTTGGAGCTAGTTTTAACTTCTATTACCTGATTCGCTATCCAAAAGATTATTGGATCTGGTATCATGATCAATACCAAAGCTATAGAGACTACCGAGCGTGTCAAAAAATCGAGCAAGAAATTCATAATATGGCACTAAAGGAAAGTCTGGAAAGAATGGACAAGCAGAAAAAATAACCATATGAAAATAACATCGCTGCAGTTACTGTGGCGATTTTTTTGATCCCCTTGCCAAAAAGTCTTTTTTCTTGTAATATAAGCAAGTCTCATTAACTTGTTGTGGCAGTTATTCATCTAAGAATAAGTCATTGCAAGGCTTAAAAGCTTCTTGCTTTTAGGTTAAGCATAATAATTAATATGACACAAAAAACACAAACAAAGGCAAGCCAGTCAGTAATGGCGGATTTGCTTGCTCAGCATGAAAAAAACTTTTTGCCAAAACCAGGTGAATTGATCAAGGCAATTGTTATTTCAGCTGGTAGAAATGAAGTACTGCTTGATATCAATGGTACGATTACCGGTATTGTTCGCGGTAAAGAGCTTGAAGACGAGTCAGGTCAGTATTCTGTATTGAAATTAGGCGATGAAGTTGAAGCAACAGTGCTTGAGCTTGAAAACGAGCGTGGATTGCTTGAAATGTCATTCCGGTTTGCTGGTCACCAACGTGCTTGGGAGAATTTGAACAAGCTCAAAGAATCAGAAGAAATTGTTGCTTGTAAGGTTGTTGACGCCAACAAAGGTGGTTTGATGTGTAAAGTTGGCGGTGTTGTTGGCTTTTTGCCAGTATCACAGCTCACACCTGATCATTATCCGCGTGTTGAGGGTGGAGATAAAAACAAGATTTTGGAAATTTTGAAATCATATATCGGTAAAGATTTTGAAGCAAAAGTGATTGATGTTGATGAGCGTGAAGAAAAGTTGATTGTTTCAGAAAAGGCGGCATGGGAATCAAAGCAAAAAGCAACACTTGATAAATATGATGTGGGTTCAGTGGTTGATGGTAAAGTAACCGGTGTGGTGGACTTTGGTGCGTTTGTTGGATTTGATGCTAATATGGAAGGTTTGGTGCACATTTCTGAACTTGCTTGGCAGCGTATTGACGACCCTCGTGATGTTGTTCGCGTAGGTGATAAGGTTCAAGCAAAAGTAATTGGTATTGAAGGCTCAAAAATTTCATTATCTATCAAAGCATTGCAAGAAGATCCATGGGAAGGTGTGGCGAAGAAATACAAAGTTGGTGATGTTATTGAAGGTAAGGTGTTGAAGCTAAACAACTTCGGTGCATTTGTAGAACTTGATCAAAACATTCACGGACTTGCGCACCTGTCAGAGCTTGGTAAGCATGATGTCAAAGATGCTGGTGATGTACTAGAAGTTGGTGAAATGCACAAGTTCAAGATCGTATCACTTGATCCAAAAGAACACCGGCTCGGTCTTTCTATCAAAGCATTGCATGAGAAAAAAGCTGACAAGCCTGCAGCAAAACAAGAAGCTGCTCAAGCGTCAGACGCAGAGAAAAAAGAATCTGCTGATAAGCCTGCTGCAGAGGAAAAAGAACAAGCAGCTGAGTAATCGGCGCACGTATACATTGACATGCACACAAAAACACCGTTTGTTAAAGCGGTGTTTTTGAATTATTAATTGCCTCTAGTTCCGCCGGGTAAGTGGGCTTGAGCTGGCGTGTGCAGGGAGGGTTGTGAAAGGGTTTGAGTCATCAAAAAATTGAACGATTTCAAGTGGATGGTTGAGCGTGGGTTGTGAATCTTGGGTCACAAAAAAATCCGCTTCATAACTATATGATAACGGAGAAATATACAACTGTTCAGTAACAGCCTTGGGAACAATACTGAATCGTAATAAGAAACCTAATATAGTCACCAATACCACTGATGCGGCAATGACTAAGATCTGTTCGTATTCTTCCCACCAATGTTTTGGTTTGAGCCAAGGAATTGGAGTGTTGTGTAGCCATTTGAAATGGCGTTGTTTAAGCAACATATATTTTTGTTTTTGACCTATAGCGTGAAGCTTAGGTTGATTTTTTTGATAATAAACGTGATTTTTCGCTTATTACACCGTAATTGTAGCATGTTTTGGGGCAAAAGTCAACGGGTGTTATTTTTACTGGCAATATGTTGACGTGTATAAAAAAGTTGATTCATAGATGGTTTTGTGCTAATTTTTGCTATCAGCTTAGTAGTTTTTTGGCTACTTTGTTTGAAGTGTTGTTTGAAAAGTAAATATGTACGCAGTTTATGTAGTTGATATATAATCCAAAAACAGATTACGGAGGTGTGTATGAGTAATCAGCCTGGTAGTGCTCAAGCACTGCTTAAGCAAAGCAGTTCGTTGGTGCTTCGTAAGCGTATTGAGCCATCGATTGCAGAGATTGTGCAAGCCAGTGATGCAATTTTGAGTAACGCTACAGCTGGAAAAATTGGTGAAGCGTCTGACTTGCTACTTGATATGCAAGGACATATTGCTGAGATTGCACAAGATGGAAACTGGCTGGCTCGGATAGTCAGTAGCCAAAAAAATCGGTTGGTTCGAAAATTCAAAAAGATGCATAACTTGAAAACGGTGATTGAAGAGCAGCAAAATCGGTTGATTGCAGTGCGTGATTCGCTCGAAAAATCAATCGAAAAAATGGAAACACTGCGCGATCAATCAAAGCAGTTTGATAATGATCTTGGTGCTACTATTACAGCTCTGAAAACAGAGCAGTTAGCATTGGAGGACTGTCTTACAACTGCAACGGAACAAGAGCAAGTAGAGATTCGTCAGGCGATTCAGCGGTACAAGAAAACAATAGCTGACCTTATTGGCTGGCAATCAACATCTGCTACCAATGCCGCTCAAATTTCCATTGCTTTGCAGGGGAGGGAAATACTGTATGAAAGCATTACAACCATGGCGCCGCAGGTCAGAGCTTTGTTGGCGCAAACAACAGCGCTTGCTGTTTTTAACAGCGACACCGCGAACGCTATTGCAGTTGTGAATCAAACAGCTAAGAGTCTTAATGAGCTGATTAAAATAACATCAGATCAGAGCAAGGCAAATGCGTTAGCGACAGCAGAGATAGCAGCGCGTCCGGTTATTTTGGTGGACACGATTGAGCACATCGCTGGCAATATGGTTGATACCATTCGGGGTGTTCGTGAAGTTTTTGACAAAGCGCATGCAGAGTACGGTCAGATTGAAGCCGCTGCAGCGGCTAGTCGAGATCGAATTACTCAAGCGCTCTCTGAGCATACAAGTACCAATCAACAATAAAGGAGTGATACGTGAAACTATTACAATATGCTGTACTTGTGCTGATGTGCGCAAGTACGTTTCTTGTAGCTGAGAAATCATTGGTATTCCAGAGTGAGCATGGACCACTGCGCAACGTTTCGGTGATTGTGGTTGGTGTTGATCATGTTCAGTTGGATGCTCATGGTGCGTTTCAGTTAACCGAGTTTATGCATGATCGGTATCAGGTCCTTGGCAAGCAGTTGCCACGTGCAGTAGAGATTGTTGTTCCGACAAACGGCAGCTATGCAACCGCAGTATTTTCTGTTGAGTTGAATGATTTGCGTGGTGACGGGTATATTACATACGCTGTTCACAAGCCAAATGTAGTTGATCCGTGGTTTGCAAATATCAAAGGCGGCGCGGTTACAATCAATACAGCAGCAGCTGTTGCTGCGCAAGTATATTGCGTTGGCACGGCTGATGTTGGCATGATTCTTAAAGACGGGAGAGTGTTTCTAACACCAAGGCTCGAACGTGACACAGGTACAGTTACGCTTGTTATTGATAAGCTCGGGTTTCGCACCGTTGTTCAGACAATAGATGTGACCAACCCAACCAAAGATGCTGCGGGTAAGACCGTTGTAGTTCCTGATATTACAGCCGATCTTCAACTATCGAAGTTGCACGTACCAACGATCACCGTTGTAAGTACGATTTCGATATATGACAGCGCGCGAGTTGTAAAAGGGTATATGGATGCATTTGGTCGTCGAGTATTTCGTATAGCGTACCATGACCTTGTTGCAAATAAGTATTACGGGTGTGATGTTGATGTGCTGACTGCTCTGGGAGTTCCTGAGTATGACGGTGCTATCACAGCACAGTTGGCGAATGTTTCGGAAGATATGTTTAGTATCCCAACCGAACAGAACGGCTTGTATGCGCTTGATGAGTCTGGGATCAACTGGAAGAACCGTCAGAACGTTATTGCCGAGACAAACACGCGCAAGCAGCGAGCGGCTGATCGTAATGAGATGCAGTCAGATGCTGACGGTGAGTTTGACCCTCGCCTGAAGCGCATGATTTGGATGTCGATACTTTTGGCTGGTATTCTGTTCATCTGTATGATCGGCATGGTTTTATTTCAACGCCGACAAAGACTTTTGGCGCAAGTACATATGTATCGTGGATGCACTGAAATGATGACCTGGATAGACAAGCGTTTGTTTCGTGAGTTGTGTCAGCATCTGAGTACTCTTACTGCAGTGTATGATACGAGCAGGAATGCGGAAGTTCCGCAGATTATCGCTGCTGAAATGAAGCAGGGTCTTAAAGGAATTGATCAAATAAGTGTAGCATTGACTCGGTTGGCGACAGGTGAGCAAGAGTTATTAGCAGTTGCTGCAGAACTTGCATCACTGCGTAGAGACAATCTTGCTTTTTTGAAAGATTCCCTTGAGGCTGATGAGTTTACATTTGCAACAATTGCAAGAGATGCAGTTGCGGCAATTGAAAAACAGCTCAAGCAGAACCAGGATTCGCTTGCGTTACTACGACAAGATATGCAGAGTCGTGTAGCGGCTTTCAATCAAATGGTGACGATTTTACGAAAAATGAAAAAACAAGCAAACTTGTCTCGGCAAGCCGCAGTATTGCAAAGCGATTTTGTCACTTCGCAAGACGAGATTGCGCGTATTCTTTCGTCTGTTTCAAGCTCGTATACGCATTTGCTTGATGAAGACTTGAACCAATATGTTGCTCGCGATACTGTTCGACAACAAGAAAAGTTGCGGTCAGTTACCGTGGCAGAATCAAAAGCGTTGCGTGAATTTTTAAGCGCGCGATCATAACCAAACACACAGAAAGGGATCACAGCATGAACAATGTATTCCGAAATGTAGTACGAGCGCTGTTTGTAGTTTTGTTTTTGTCCTTGATGGGATGTGGTACGCATGAGTCAAATGTGCCCGGCTATAATATGGTTGCAAACAAAAGCGCTAAGATGCGCACTGAAGGTGGCGGTATTGTTGATACGTCATACGGTATTGGACGCCATCAGATTGCTCCGTCATTAGTAGGTGCTGAAGTAATTCATGTGCGGTATACGCCAAAGGCAATTCGTTTGGATAGTCTTCCGGTTGTGATGCGTCATGCTAATAACCAGCAAATGTATTTTGAAATTACATTGTTATTCAGAGCTGTTGATGCGCCGAATATTGTGAAGAACTTTCGGACGTATCCGACCGCATTTGAGCGTATTTTGCGTGAGACTTCATTTGCGTTTTTGTCAAATAAGCGGATTGGTATTCGAGTAGACAAGACAACTACAGTGAATGTAAATGCTCAGTTTGATGATGATGAAACGCCGAATGATTTGGCAGATCGAGCGCAGTTGTCAAAAAGTTTGACAAATGAATTTCGGGAGAATTTTAGGCGTCAATATGAAAACTTTTATGACGATTTTGAGATTATCGGGTGCTTTGTTGGTAATATCGATTACCCAAAAGAAGTCTTGGCTGCTGCCGAGGGTGCTGTGGCAAAAGCATACCAGACACATGTTCTGAGTATTGAAGAAGAGATTAGTGTTGTCAAAGGTCAAGTGTTATTAAAGCAAACACAAGCACTTAATGACGCTGTGGCTACTGAGGCTCGGTCTATTGGCCAAGAGTTTATTAATTTTCAGGCGTTGGAGTTGCTCAAAATCGCAATTTCAGATCCTGAAATTGAAACAGAGTTGTATTTGGAAATTGATAAGAACGGTAATTTCACCATCATCAATGGTAAATAACACACACTCAACAAGGAGCGACAAACATGAAGTTATTGTATATGTATATGATTGCGATGCTAGTATTGGTATCTGGCTGTGGCTTAGATTCATATGACACTATACCGCCTAAGACAGCTGGGGTATTACTTGAGCAGCCGTATTATTTTATGATTCCTGAAGATGGTGGTCGTATCAAGCCTGAAGTCTTGCAAACAGGCAAGCGGAATCTGGGTAATGGTGCTAACAATTTGTATCTCATTGACCTCTCCTTGCAGGAGTTTGACTGGCAGGGCAATGTTTTGATGCAAGAGGTTATTAATCAGCGGTTTGAGTTAACGCTTACGTATCAGGTTGTTCCTGATCGAGTGATTGATCTTGTGTTGAATTACATAAGTAATGATTTAAAACTACCGAGTGGAACGTCGAAAATTAAGGTTAATCTTCAGCGAATTTTTAATATCAACGTGCAGCCAATATTTGATATGGTGGCTCGTGATGTTATTTCACGAAATTCAGCAATGTCAATTGAGACTGATGTTGTATCACGGCAAGTTCGCGAACAAACCATTGAGATACTGGGATCCATCAAGATTCCACGAATCACCAACACGGAAGATGGTAGTGTGTATACGTCGAAAGATTCAATTGCGATTACGGATGTTTTTGAAATTATGGCAGTTAACCTGACCAGCTTTGAAAACCCCCAAGTAGTTGATGACCAGATTACATTGATTTCCAAAAAACGATCTGAGCTAAAGTCGTATCGAGAGTTATTGAAGCAGGCAGAGAAAAAGTACAACATTATGCAGACGGATGCGGAGTATATTAGGAAGTCGAATTTGGCAATTGAGCGAAATTTGAAAAACACCAGGTTCCGTAATTATTATACACTCCGCACAGTTACTGATGCACTGAAGAGTGAATCTGGAAAAAGCAATAATACCAAGGTTCGGATTATTCCGGAAGGCTCAACAATCAGGCTGAATAAGTAACAGCTATACCCTCAAAGTAATTTGAGGGTTTTTTTATTTGAATTTCCAGCATATACTTTGTGTATGATTAAAAGGTTGCTGACAAATACAGCCATACAAGCCAGCGGTCGCGTTGGTGGTCTGGTTATTGGTGTTGTGTCGATGGCAATGTTAGCGCGGTACTTAGGACAAGAGGCGTTTGGTTGGTACATTGTTGCGTTTAGTTGGTTGCAGTTGTTTGCTATCTCGGTTGATTTTGGGCTGTATATGGTTGGCTTGAAGCTGCTTGGTGAAGTGGGTGAGCATACCAACACCACACGTGAGGGCGATCAACGCCATGTATTTTCGCAGTTGTTTTGGTTGCGGCTTTTTTCAGCAATTGCATTGGTGCTGATTGCTCCGCATATTGTGTGGTTGTTTCCGTATACGTTGTCGATCAAAGTCGCAGTGACTATTTTGTCGTGGTCATTCTTTTTCGCAAGTTTGAACCAGATGTTGGTCGTGAGTTTTCAGCATCAATTCCGTATGCGCGTGGTTGCTTGCGGAGAGGTGGTCAGCAAAGGAGTTGCGCTGTTGATGTTGTGGTTGGTTGTGTTGTTGAATCTTGGTTTTGGAGCAGCTTTGGCTACTGCAATCGTGTATGGTGTAGTTCAGTTTGTGGTATTGTGGTCATTGTTGGCTCGTCAGCACGCAGTTCAGTGGGTATGGGATCGAGTGTTGGTACGAACTATCGTGCAGCAATCATGGCCGCTTGGCGTTATTATTATTTTAAATACGTTGTATTTCAAAGCAGATACAGTTATTTTGTCATGGTTTTGGGATGCTGATGTGGTAGGATTGTACGGCGCTGCTTATAAGGTGCTTGAAATTATCGTATCATTTCCTGCTATGTACCTGGGGTTGCTGTTGCCGTTGCTTGCAGAGTGGTGGCGGGCACAAGATCTGCGATCACTACACACGGCCTTGCAAAAAAGTTTTGACCTGAGTGTGTTTGTTGCAGTGCCTATGGTGGCTATAATTGCATTGGTTGCTGATGATGTCATGTTGCTCATAGCTGGTAGTGAATTTGTCGCAGCTGGTCAGTGGCTTCGGTTGTTGGTCGTGGCGGCAGGATTTGTATTCTTTGGTCAGCTTTTTGGGTATGTGATGGTTGGCATTGGTCATCAAATACAGCAAATGAAGCAGTTTGGTTATATTGCTATTGGAGCTATTGGCGCATACCTTGTGGTTATTCCGTTTTATGGCTCAGTCGGCGCTGCGCTTGTAACAATTGTGGCTGAGGCTGTCGTGGCAGTAGCCTTGTATGTATATGTTCAACGCGTCACTAGTTGGCGGTTGATGGGAGTAGCGAGCGCAAAGCTGCTACTAGCCGGTGTTCTGTGTTATGGTTTGTTATGGTTGTTACTGTTTTTGGTGCACTGGGCTATAGCGAGCGGGATTGCGATGGCAGGGTACCTAGCTTGTGTATATATGCTTCGTGTTGTATCTTTTGGAGACATTAAGCGGTTAATGAATACATGATATATGTATAGTCTAGTTGGAATTGTAATAAGTAGTCTTATTTTTTTGGGGGTTGTGTATGCTCGACCAAAATATGGCGGCTTTTTGATTTTGGCAGCGTTGCCGATGTATTTGTTGCGAGCCGAAATATTGGGTATTCCT
>JAUIEQ010000170.1 GCA_030429785.1 bacterium | reverse complement strand
TCCATGATTATATTCGCAATCCCCACGTGCAAGATTATATGGATATAATCCGCAGGTATACTCGTCAACCAAAAAACTTTTTTGTTGTAATGGGTGTAATACTTGCTCAAGCTTTGCAGTCAACAAAGTACTTTGCTCATCACAAGGCAACTCCCCTAATCTTACGTTTGGATTAAAGTTGTCCAACACGCGCACATAACCGTAAATTGCAGACATGGATTCCTGCATTGTGTTACTGCTTACCCGGCAATGGTCGCGTCAATAATTGAGTTAAAAATCCATGTAGTTGCAGCATACGCAACAATGATAATAATCAGTCCGATAACGGCACCGGCAATAATTTTTCGTGCTTTTGCCGCTCGATCAGCATCACCGCCAGACCCAACAACACCATATATGATAAGTACCATCATCAGAACCCCTAGAATACCAAGCGCTACACGGATCAAACTCACAATTGTTAGTCGAATATCCTGACTACCGAGTCCAATACCAGTCAAATACGTTGTGCCAAAATCAGCTGTTTGCGCTGCCACACCAAGTGGCAATATGAGCAAAACTGCTGCGAGTATATAATTTTTCATAGATACCTATGATTATCGAACCGCGCCGCTATACGCAATTGCGCGAACAACATCCCAATCTTGAGCTGATGTAGGACTATGACCAAACACAGCTTCAAACGTTGCTGATGCAGCTGCTTCACTACTTAGGTTGCGATCAGACGGTCGCAAGCCATACGTCATAATCGTAATAGCTGCCGCGTCATGCGCATTTTCCATACTTGCTTGCCGCTTATATACTTGTTCGAACAATGCTTCAGCTGAGGCAGTGCTGGCAGTCTGACTTGGCCATCTACCAACTGCAATTTTCATCACATCTTCCCAATCTTGTTGACTAGCAGGCAAACGCTGAAAAACCGACTGAAACGAATTCAAAACACCAGCTCGCTCACCAGCCCCAAGACCAACTGTATCACTAGTTCCATACGCAATAAACGCAAGCATCATATCGCTTTGTGAAGATGCTGAAGCTCCAATTGCATCAAGCAATGATACACTTGCTTGCTCTCGTACTGAGCTTGCATTCACATTTATATCAGACAGAATACTAGCGTAATTATGTGAAACCACCGCTGCAGCCGCCCATTCAATACGTGCAATTTGCTCAGCCCGCTCTGCATTTGTAGCTACCGTATCTGTTGACTCAGATTGAATGAGCTCAGGAACTGCCCCCATATCATAACCATCCTCTGCTTTATTTTTGGCAGGACTTGTTGCTTGCAAAGCAAAATCTTTTTGAGCTGTATTCACAAATACTGGATCACCTCCTGTCACATCTGTACTTGCTGCCAATCCTTCTGCATCAGTATCAAACCACCCATTGTACCCTACGTTCGCCTCTAGAGGTCCCAAAATTCTATTTTTGTTACTTGCAGCTGCTAAATTGCTATAGATAGCACCTGACAAAATTCCTTCTTCTTCAACTCGGATAGGATTGCCAACATTGTAGAATGTGTTGTGATACACTCGCGCATCTTCAACCCAATCAAACTTCAAAGCATATGAACCATACAAATCATAAAACACATTATGCTCAATACCCACTTGAGTTGGCACACCACCATCTTCAGCTCGTACTTCAATACCTCGGTCACTGCCATACAATATATTACCAACGATCGATACATCATATGATGCTTTTTGTAAGGTAATAATTTTGTGATCAAATCCGTACAACACATTATTTCTAATAGTTACTGCACTTCCATTTTTGATATCTATAGCGTTTTCATGGTGCCCTGATGCCAAAGTATTATAGATGCTATTCCCTTCAATCAATATATTATGCGATGCAGCTGCTTGTGCTGTGTTGCCACTTGCATACAACTGAATGCCATCACCGCCACAATCATAAATAACCGAATCAAGAATAGTTACTTCCGAAGCTCCAGCGTCAAGCACGATACAATGCGCATCCTTGCCAGGTTGCCAAACAAAATCATGAATAGTGCTATTTTTGATAGTAATATTGTTGACAGTGCCGTTCATGTCAAAACCGTCACGTTGACCACTAA
>JAUIEQ010000169.1 GCA_030429785.1 bacterium | reverse complement strand
ATCCAAGTTCATAAGTCAAGTCTATTCAGCTTTTGCAAACACTTCTTCAAGCGACGTGATGCCGTCAAGTGCTTTCAACACCCCGTCCTGTGCCATAGTAATCATACCTTCTGCCTTTGCCTTTTTTTCAATATCATACTCACTGATTTGAGCAGCCAGAATCATTTCTTCAATTCCTGGCGTTACCATCAAAACTTCATAAATACCGATCCTGCCCTTGTAACCAAGCCCATGACATGCCTCGCAGCCACCGCCTGTATAAAACACTAAATTGCCACCAAGCAATTCTTGCTTCTGAGGATGCGTATCAGGCAAATCACTCAGTGCTTCTTGAGCCTTGTTCATAACAGCTGCAGCAACAGAAGCTTCGGTCTTACATTCTTGACACAATCGTCTTACCAAACGCTGCCCAACAACTGCATTCAATGCTGGTGCTAATAAAAACGGCTTGGCATTCATCGCCAAAAATCTCGGAATCGCACCAGCTGCCGAATTGGTATGTAACGTAGAAATCACCAAATGACCAGTCAAAGCTGCGTTAATAGCGATATCAGCCGTTTCATCATCTCGAATTTCTCCGACCATGATGACGTCAGGATCTTGTCGCAAAATTGAACGCAAGCCCTGGGCAAAAGTGTACTCCTTATCAGAACCTATTTGGCTTTGATTAATTCCTTCAAGCTTGTATTCAATCGGATCTTCTAGAGTAATAATTTTTGTCTCGGGATTATTGATCAAATTCAAAACTGAATATAACGTTGTTGTTTTACCTGAACCTGTTGGTCCTGTTGAAATAATCATTCCATTTGGACGATTGATTTGAGACAGTAGTTGGTCATACGCTGTACCGTAAATTCCCAGGTCATCAAAATGCAATCCAATCGAAGACGCTCGTAACAATCGCATAACAACTGACTCACCATAAGCAGTCGGAATTGTTGACACACGAACCTCAACTTTATCATCAGACAAATGGATCGTGAAGCGACCGTCTTGCGGCCGACTGGTAATGTTCAACTTTAGTTTTGATACTAACTTCAAACGAGATACCAACTTATCCCACTCCGTACTTGCAATACTAGCGACATCATGCAACACACCATCTATACGAAATCGAGCTGTCACACCTGCTTCGCCTGCCTCGATATGTACATCAGAGGCATCCATCTTCAAAGCACTTGCCAGAATAATAACTATGACTTCGGAAAGATTTACTTCTTTTATCTTGGTAGCCAAATGCTCGAAATCAGCAATCTCATCTCGATATCGCTCAACATCAGCAGCACTGATCGCAACACCTTGCTGCACCTCAATTTTTTTTGGCAGCGTATTGTAAAACGCCATCGCCGTAGCAAAACTTGATTCTGAAATTAAATACAACTCAACATGAGCTGTTCTGCGCTCAGCCAAATCATCAGCCACTCGTTGTACTGCTGCCAGTGAATTAATATCAACAAAACCAATCCGAATCTGATCGCCTGCATACAAAAAACAAACAACTCTCAAATCACGAGCTGTCTCTTTATCTATTAACTTCAGTGCATCTGAGAGAATTGGAAACCCATGAAGATCCGTATACCGAAATCCATTACTTGCAGCAACAGTCGCTACATCTTGTTCGAGTTTTTTCTCTCGAATCTCATGCATTTTTGATTGCAATTCTTGTTGCGGCGCACTTTCCTCCTCGTCTTGCTGAATATGTTCAGAATGCATCAAATCTTCAATGGAAGAAAATTCGTTACTCATATCAAAACCCTAACAATAAATTATGATCGTCGCTTAGCTGCCATTCGCATCAATTTTGGATATGCTGTACCGTTGGTAACTTCAAACCAGAGCAAAGTCCATGCACTATGTTGAAACGTCGCAAGCCAACTACCCACCAAGACAATCGCGATCATAAAAATAATAATCGCCAACACTATCGCCATAGTACCCAAAACTGCTACACCAGCCGAACTTAAGACTACTGCGATTGCAAAAAACGGCACACTTAAGAAAAAGACACCAGCGAACATTGCCAGACCTGTCGCGATGTTAATAAAGAACATAATAACCGCCATCTCAAGAGAGACAAACCAGTGAGTGC
>JAUIEQ010000168.1 GCA_030429785.1 bacterium | reverse complement strand
CCAGAGCTGACTGTCTGTGCTGAGCAGGTCATGACGAAGGAGTTGTATTGTACTGGAGACAATAAAGTCATTGTGAGTGAAGAGACTCCAAAATACACGGGTACGGGTTATCAGCTTGAAGTGCCGGAAGGTGAGTATATTGTCTATTCATACGAGACAAACCAAGGCGATGCAACCAAGGCGTATTACAGTGAATTTGTTACTTGTGGTCTTGATGTTAATGAATGCGAGTCACACCAGCCAGTTGTAGTGACAGTTGTAGCTGGTGAAATAGTACGAGCAGTGCACCCAGCTGATTGGTACGCGCAATAAAATTGCTGCTATATGAACAGTCACAAACAAGAAATTGCTTTTACAAAAGTTGTATGGATAACATGGTTGGTGGTGGCGATTGTTGGTTTTGCTGATGCGGCGTATCTAACTGCAAGTCACTATTCTGACAAAGCGGTTGAATGTTCGTTGGTGCATGGGTGTGATGTTGTGTTGACAAGTTCGTATGCAACAATTGGATTAATTCCGGTTGCGCTGCTTGGTGCAATGTACTATGCGGTATTGCTGCTTGGTATGGTTGCATACTTAGATACTCGATCAGCGTTGTTATTTGGGTGGTTGCCAAGGTTGACGGTGTGTGGACTTTTGAGCTCGTTGTGGTTTGTGTATTTGCAAGTTTTTGTATTGCATGCATATTGTCAGTATTGTCTTTTGTCAGCCGTGACTTCTACGATATTGTTTGTGCTCGGTGTATACACAATTGTTCGGCGAAAAAAAATATAGTTTATTATTATCATATTCCCCATGGAAAGTATTAAAGCTCATGCTCAATCTGTGCGCTTGTTTTATTTTTGGGCTGGTATTATCGCAACATTTGCGTATCGTGTGATTATTGTTTTGAATTTTTATAGTCCGGTTTGGGTTCAAATTGCATGGTATATTGGGACGGTTGGGTTTAGTGTTTATTTTTGGCACCGCTATGATATTCAAAAAAAGCGCGCTCAAATGGTTGTTGATTATCAGTTGAGTGATGTCATTGCAACCGCTTCGTTTGATTCTCCTGAACAACAAGCTGCGCTTGAATATATAGTAAAAACAACAGCTACTTCCAAATCAAAATGGAATTCTATGTTTATTTTTGTGCTTTCAGTACTTGCGCTTATCGTGGGAGTGGTGCTTGATTTTGTATTGGTTGTATGAGGAAAGTAGCAATTTTGCTCGGAGTTGTGGTGCTTGTGTTAGTATTGTGTGGTTTGTTTTTTTGGTTTTTCTTGGATGGTATAAAGCCAGCGCTTTTGCCGGCAACAGATACTATTGCTGAGTTGCTTGATGAGGCTGTTGAGCAACCAACAGAGATAGTAGAGTCTGATGAATATGTAACAACAGGTCCCTTGACTCATCCAGCAGGTATGCACATTGATGTTATTGCTGAAGGGCTTGTAAAGCCTCGAGATATTACTGATGCGCCGTATGGTGGCATACTTGTTTCTGAATCAGAAGCAGGTCGAATAACTCTGTTGCGTGATGGCGAGCAAAAAACCGTTGTAGCAGGTCTTCAGCGACCGCATGGTATATTGGCGCACTGCGATGACGATAATGATTGTACTGTGTATATTGCTGAAGAGCGTATGGTATCACGGTATCGATATGACGTCACACAAGACGTATTGATTGATAAAGAAGAACTACTGCCATTGCCTGACGGCGGTCGGCATTGGACTCGTTCATTGTTGTGGTATGAGGATTCAGAGCTTGGCGATACAATTTTGATTTCAATTGGGTCTAGTTGTGACGTGTGTATTGAGCAAAACCCATGGCACGGTTCTGTACAACAACTTGATCTTGATACAGGAGAGGTAGTGCCGTTTGCGACTGGATTGCGTAACGCTGTGTTTTTTGAGACACATCCAATTACAGGTGAGATTTGGGTGACTGAGATGGGTCGTGATAATCTAGGCGATGACCTTCCTCCAGATGAGCTTAACGTCGTGGTGAAGGGTAGTGACTATGGGTGGCCAGAGTGTTATGGAGACAACACGGTTGATACCAAGTGGTCTGGCTATGATCCGGATAATCTGAATGTTCGTGCCCCATGTAGTGAGTCGTTTGAAATACCTGCAATGATTATGTTACAGGCACATTCAGCTCCATTAGG
>JAUIEQ010000012.1 GCA_030429785.1 bacterium | reverse complement strand
ACGAGCCCTGTCAGCTGAGTCATTGGTAGGAGTGAACAGGAAGTCAGACATATGGTCCGCAAGAATTCTATTGATTTCTTCAGGCATTGATCGGTCATAACTTCGTAAGCCCGCTTCTACATGGCCTACTGGAATATGTAGTTTTGTTGCTGCAAGACTTGCTGCGAGTACAGTGTTGGTATCACCTTGGACTAGCACAACAGCTGGAGGATCATCTGTAAGCACCTGCTCGATTTTTTCAAGCATTAATCCAGTTTGTTTGCCATGTGTGCCTGAGCCAACCTCAAGATGATAATCTACTGTTGGTAATTCTAGTTCTTCCAAAAAAATATTATCCATATTATGTGAGTAATGTTGGCCAGTATGGACGATATAGAATGGCAGTGAACGCGTGCGGCATTCTCTGATGAGTGGTGACATTTTGATAATTTCTGGTCGTGTGCCAACGACAATGCAGATTTTTTTTGACATGGGATCGATATCAATGATTATAAGGTTATGATTCTAAAATACTTTCGCTGGTTCGTTCGGTTTTGTACCAACCAGCACTAATGTTGAAAATATAGTTAAAAAACGCGTGAATACGTGGAACTGATTGGGCAACTATCATTACAGGGATAAAGAAAATAAGTTTGATTGATTGGACTATTTTGTGTTCAAGTGTCATGTCTTTGTCTATATACGGATGTAGTTTGCGGTAGATGTAGCCATAACTGTCCCAAATAAATACTGAAACAAGCATTAAGTACCATGACAAGATACCAATGAACCAATTCAGGTCTCCAAGTTCTCCCGAAAGCAGTAAGCTGAATGCTAATATAGGTAAGCTGATGTCCCACAAAAATCTAAGCTGCGCTGAAAAAATTTTGACCATGAATCGTGTTTTGTCATACAGGCTGAGCTCGGATTTGACAATGTCTTTGATGAGCATTAAATGTCCGCGCACCCAACGCTCTCGTTGCCGCCTGTACACAGAAAAGTTTGCCGGAGTCTGTTCGATCTCTGGTTGAGATAACCAATCTGCAATCACATTAGCGCGAATGTAGGCTCGCACTGCTAGTTCAGCATCTTCAACTAACGCATGCTGATCCCAGCCATTGATCTTTGTCATGACATCAAGATGAACAAAGTAGTTAGTGCCAGCCAGAAATTGCATTTTTTGCTTATGAAGAATTCGGTGCGGTAGTTCTGTTAAATGATGAATAGCAAGTTCGAGTCCACCGACAATTCCAATGAGTTTAACTTTTTTGAAATTTGAGACTTGAAATACAGGACCTTGCAGCAGCTTACTGCCGTATTTGATCCACTTGTATGCCACTTCTTTTAGAACGTCTTTGTGGAGTCGCCCATCAGCATCAACCACCCCAATAAAATCAATGTCTTTCCAGTCAGGGTGATTAACAATAACTTGCAAGGTGTAGTTAAGCGCGCGTCCTTTTGTTGAGCGTTCAAATGTTTTTTCGGTTGAGCCGAATTGACCGCTAAACCATTTTGGTACTTCGATTTGATGAATAAACTCACGACCATACTTTTTGTTCATTTCGTCACCAACTTGTTGTGTTACTTCTTGGGTCGTTATTTCTACGTCATCATCAAGCTCTCGTTCATCCGGAATGATAAATACTTCGTATAGATTTTTCGGATAGTCAAGACTAGCTAGTCGTCTAATATTATTGCCGATAACAAGACCTTCATTGCGCGCAGGCACCATGATACCAATGCGAGGGAGTCTTTTGTGTTTTGAACGAGCAATTTGTTTGAGCTTGTTAGTGCTTAACGGCTTGATGTTAAGGTGCTTGAAGTACTTTCGTATGCGTAAAATGTTTCTTGTATAAAACAATGTTCCAAGAATGAATGATACGTACATGAGATAGATAAAAAACTCTTTAATCCCAAAATCATCAGGTGCAACAAAATCATTTCGATGCGTCGCTAAGCTTACTGCACCTGCAACTACGCCATCACCCTCAAGAATAGCTGAAGTATTCGCCGGAGTTACTTCGAGCAGATCATACGCGCTTACCACAGTGTAACCATAGGTCTCAAGTAGGTCGAGAATTCTAACCAGTTCGCTGCGGTCACGCCATGGATGCCAAAAAACAGATGCGACTGGATTGTCAAATACAGACAATAATTGTAGCTTATGTTCAATCGCAGCCAAGTCTGCTTCAGTGTCGATAACAAAATCAAGATTCTCTGGTATATAAATTGTTTCATCAAGCTGTGCTACAAATGGCAGTGTCCCAACACCTTGAATGTGTTCATACCGCAGCGGGTACACGGAGTTGAGCACAGTATTGTCTAGTTTACTTTGGGCGTAGTGAGGCGTTTCCCAAATGTCAGGTTCGGGAAATCCGTATTTTACCATCGTTGCTTTGGCTGCATTGACTTTATCAAGTACGAATTCACGCGAATCTTCAGCAATCGGTTCGCTAATTGTTTCGTCCCAAAACTCAAACCCTTCACCAGAGATAGAGTCTTTGTATTGATGGGTGTAGCCGTGTTGTACAATTACGCCCAAGCCACCGCCAACCATTCGTTGGATGATGTGTAAAAATCGTTCTTTTTCACCAAACTCAAGATCGATGTTGTGTTCTGGGTTGATGTACCGGGCGATGAGTGCAATGTGGAATGGGGTTTGTTGCCGGGCTAGCAGTTTGTAGACACGGCGTAGTTTGTTGATGTTGCGATATGTATACACATTAACATCTTCCAGACGAAGGAGTGCTTGTCTGTTGGTGTTGTGGTGACCAAGTGTCTCATGCATGAGATCAAGTAAAATAAGCGAGAAGTGATCAATTGCATATTGGTTTGGAAGGTCAAACGGAAGTATTAAAAACAGTTCGTGTGTTCGTACTGCCATTGGCAGTGAATTGCCGTGCATGTCAAAGCTTTCGGCTAGCACATATGTCTGCTCAATATCGTATGGAAGTGCGCTTGTTAGGATGAGTTGTCTTGGGTCAAAGTCAACATTTTCATACTCTATATAATCAATTTCAGGAATCGGTTCAGTGGCAATAGGTTCGTTGGTTAGATGACTTAAAAACTGTTCAGTATTGAAGCCAATCCAGGTGACTGGGATATTGGCGCGTTGTAGATTGTTATACAAGTTGTCAGGCAAGTCTCTGTTGTATAAGTCAATGACAATGATTGCATCATATCCAGCCATCAGCAGTCTGCTTTGTTTGCTGATAGGTTCTGTGTCTATAGTAATTGGCCAGTGTGATTCAAGTATTTGGGCAAAGGTATCTATTTTTTTTTGAGAAATCCTATAATCAGCACGGTGTTCAAGTGTGTCTGGGCCAATTGATGTGAGCAACAATACTTTCTGTGGGTGTTCTCCGATAACAGGATCAAGTTTAATTTTGTATGGTTGTGTAATGGTGTGTGATTGGAGTTCGTGGGCAGTTGTTAGCTCACGTGCATTTGTGGCATATGGAAAAAAAATAAACATGAGCAAACTACACGCAAGTGTCATAACTAAAAAACTGCGTGCTGCGCACTTTGAAAAACAAGTTTGAGTAAGCATGGGTGGGGAATCAAGTTGTTGGTACGTAACAAAAAAGAAGCCCCCAATTGGAGCCCCTCCTACTTCATTTTTAAATTATGTTTCTATGCATAAGTATACACCACATTAGTAATTTTACCTAGGCAATAAGGGTGTGGATATAAATACTGGTTGCGCGATACCTGTTCGGTAGTTGTTGTTACTTTGAGTAGACGAGTCAATGCGAAGTTCGACAGCACTGTTGCCACTGCCCCAAGATTCATGCCAATAACTTATTGCTTGAACATTTGGGTATAGCTCACTTGCGATGCTTGTCAGTGCTGTTTGTATCCAACTTGGCTTGCTATCGCGTTCGGTTATCCCAAACTCTGCGATCATCACAGGTTTGTTTGGTGCGAGGTTGGTTACTTGTTCATATGCTGGAGCAAGCAATGTATCAAAAGCAGTTGTCTGTTCTCGCTGTGTGGTTGCGCCATACACGCTGATGCCAAGCCAATCAATATATTCATCACCAGGGTAATAATTCTCAGGTGTATTCCAAGCGCGGTGTGGTGCTGGTGTCGCGTTTATCTGAAATAACCACGATACATTGCTAGCTTGCTGTTCTTTGAAGAGAGTAATGATATGGCGGTATGCGTCTTTGTATACTTCTGGGCCATCTGCTGTAGTTGTGTCTCCGTAGTCATCAGTAGTGCCACCACCATTGTGTCTGCCGCCCCATGAAAACCAGTCGCCATTCATTTCAGGTGCAAATGTAATGAGCAGTGGTGTGTTAGTGTCTCGTGCTTGTTGTGCCCATGTTATGAGCTCATTATCATATACTCCGGTAGCGATATCGTAGAGTGTGTAATCAGATTGTTTTTGATTTCTGAATGAACTGCGTGGCATGATACGAATGAGCGGTGTAATGCCATATTCTGATATAGTTGCGATGTCGTCTGCTGGGAATTTGATGCCAGTGGTCCAGTTGTTTGAAAATTGCGCAAATGAAAGTTGTTTGCCTGCAAGCGTTTCAAATTCAGCAAGTCGTTCTGTGGTTACGATGTCCTCAGTGCCACCAAAGTCAGGAAAAGCACCGTGAAAAACACTATAGGTATCAGTTGCTGTTGTTGTAGGTGTTGGTTTGGAAGCAGGAAGTGCCTCTAAGACAATAGTCTCTGTAGTAGGAGTGGAAGTGGCTAGTTCAAGGTTTACTGGCTGTATGTCGGTAGAGCTCGGAGTTGTGACTATGCCCAATTGGGTGCTTGTAATGTTTTGGTGAGTGATATCTACGGTGTGGACAATCGTACTTGAAGCTTTTTTCGTATCTAGTGTATGATAGGTATGCGGTTCAGCTGTATAGACAGTTGCCATTATGACAAACGCGCTTATGCTACTAACCAGCAAAAGCCAATATAGTGTTGATTGTAGAATAAAAAGCATGGAGAATAGATTAATCTAGATGTATTGTAGCATGCTTTGCGCATAACAAAAGGAGCGATTTCTTAACGGAGTTAATAATTCTTTTTAGCTAGTATTTGATACTTTCTAGTAAAAAAGGAGTAGGTTATACCTGTGGAGGAATCGTGGGATGATAGAATTGTACGTCACCTGCGTTTTTCGCAGGTTTTATTGTTGTTAAAAACCTTATATATTAGCCAAAAGTCTTATTTGACACTAAGGTTTTTGTGTGAAAATATAGTGGAGGTCAATGCCATAGTGTTTATAGGTATTGACTTTTTTTAGTAAATATGTTATAGTATTTAATCCTGAAAATTACCTTAGTTTTTCGCGGTAATTACAGGATGCAGACTATTGACGTACTATATGATTTTAAATTCAGATCCATTACCCACATTACATAAGGCCTTGGTTAGTGTATTATTCTCTGCATTACTTGTGCCAACAACTCCTGTTTTTTCAGAGCAGGAAGTAGCGCCTTCAGCTGCTATTCCTAGCCCAGTTAGTTTGGGAATTGAGTCAGAAGAGTTGCATAGTACGGTGGTGCTTGATGATTATCAGCCAGCTCGTGCTGAAATTCAAGGACGTGAGAATATTTCACGAGAAAATGTAGTTACTGAGCCTTTGGCAGACACGTCAGTTGAAGTGGCGGCAGTTGCTGCAGCACCGACTGGTGAGCAGCCTGATATTAATGAAACAGGTCGCCCGCGTATGATGCTGACTGCAACAGTTACTGCATACAATACACTTGCGGCGCAAACTGATGGTTCGCCATGTATTGCAGCCAAAGGTGATAATATTTGTGGTCGAGATGACGTTGTTGCGTGTCCGCGATGGATTCCACTCGGAACCAAAGTAACGATTCAGAATAAGGAATACGAATGTCTTGATCGTACGGCAATGAAATATAACAGTCGATTTGATATTAGTTTTGATAAAGACTACGAAGGCGCAATTGCCTTTGGTAAGCGAACATTGCCAGTAACTGTTTGGATTGAACAATAATTGCATTGATTTTTTGCCTTATATTTGGTACAAGTACATTACGCGAGTCGTGATGTACTTGTTTTTTGTTTAGACATTTACGGTCTAGTGACTTTGATGCTAACGCTGCGGTCTGCCTGTCCGCCGTACCGTACGGTCAAGGCACAAGTTCATCATCAATTTTTGGTGGTCACGTAGCCAAGTGGTAAGGCAGGGGTCTGCAAAACCCCTATTCGTGGGTTCGATTCCCACCGTGACCTCCAGGAATTTATGATGAACATCAAGCTTACTCTGGCAGGCGGGCAAAACCGCTATCCACCGGTTCGAATCCGGTCTGGGCCTCCAAAGTGAGTTGTGATGAGATGTGTCACTACGATCTGACTAAACTGCTATTTGTAGATTGCCTATCAGCTGGTAGGGAATTCTACTTGAAGCTTCATTTGTATTCTGCTTTTTTGGCGGAATTTTTTTATTGGAATAACCTGTTTCTACAAACAATCAGATCGTGATACTATAGAAATACTATGGCAAAAAAAGAAAAACTCATTATTATAGACGGAAATGCGTTGCTGCATAGAGCGTTTCATGCAGTGCCGCCACTTTCAACCAGCGATGGTCGGTTGGTGAATGCTGTGTTTGGGTTCACGACTATTCTCATGCGGGTGATGAAAGAGTTGACGCCAAAATATGTTGCTGTGACGTTTGATCTTAAGGGCCCGACATTTCGGCATGAGGAATATGCAGAGTACAAAGCCCATCGCAAAAAACAACCTGATGAACTCTACGCGCAACTTGATCCGATCAAAGAAGTTGTTCGCGCTTTTCAAATTCCAATTTATGAGATCGAAGGTTATGAAGCTGATGATGTGATCGGAACGCTTGCCAAGCAGCTTGATAGTGATGACGCAGTTGAGACATATATTGTGACAGGTGACCTTGATACACTGCAGCTCGTTGATGATAATACCAAGGTGTATACACTCAAGCGAAGCATTGCTGACACGGTGATATATGACGAAGCAGGTGTGCGGGAGAAGTTTGGCGGCTTAGGGCCAGAGCAGATGGTTGACTACAAAGCATTGCGTGGTGATCCATCTGATAACATTCCAGGGGTGCGTGGAATTGGAGAAAAAACAGCTATTGAACTGTTGACGCAGTTCACAACACTTGATGAGCTGTATGAGCATTATCACGCGGCAGAAACTATAACCAAACGTGTCAAAGGGCTTTTGGAAGAACACAAAGACGACGCTCTCTTGTCTCGACAACTGGCAACGATTGTGACAGATGTGCCGATTACCTTTTCGCTTGAAGATCTTGAGTTCGCAGGTGTGAATCGGGAAGCTGCTGTAGCAATTTTTCAGGATATGGAATTTAAGACGTTGCTTGGCAAAATTCCTGAGTTAGAAAAAAAATTAAAAATTAACACTACAGAGCCAGTAACAGCGCAGTCATCAACGCCACGTTCAAACACGTATCAACTTGTCACAACTGAAGCGGAATTAAAAAAGTTAGTAGAAGCACTCGGTAAGCAAAAAGCATTTGCCTTTGATACAGAAACATCAGGTCTTGATCCATGGCAGGATGAGTTGGTTGGTTTGAGTGTATCATGGGGTGTAGGGCAGGCGTTTTATATTGATTGGGAGACGTGCAAGGATTGTGCTAGCATGCAAGAGCTCAAAAAAATATTTGCTAAAAAATCAATCAAAAAAGTTGGGCATAATATCAAGTTTGATACAGAAGTATTGTTGATGGCAGGGTTTGATGTGCACGGGATTTATTTTGATACGATGATTGCGGCGTATCTGCTGAATCCAGGTGAGCGACAACTAAAACTAGACACATTAGCCTTTCGTGAATTTGGCCATCAAATGATTCCGATTGAGCAGTTGCTTGGCAAAAAAGGCAAAGATCAAAAAACAATGAAAGATCTTACGTGTGCAGAAATTAACGAGTATGCGTGCGAGGATGCAGATTTTACGTGGCGCTTGTATAAAGTGTTACTAGAACAGATCAAGGAAGCTGATATGTTGGAGCTCTTGACTGATATTGAGATGCTTGTTGATATGGAAGCGGTTGGTGTTTTGATTGATACAGATTTTTTGAACAAACTACGTGTTCAGCTAAAAAAACAAATACAATCTATCGAAACCAAGATCTATGAGTTGGCTGGAGAGAAATTCAATATTGCTTCGCCAAAACAACTCAAGGTTATTTTGTTTGAAAAACTGGAAATACCAACAGATGGTTTGAAAAAAACCAAAACAGGTATTTCAACAGCAGCAAGTGAGCTTGAGAAAATGCGAGGTTTGCACCCGATTATTGATATGATTTCTGAGTACCGTGAATTGACCAAGCTTACTTCAACCTATATTGATGCGCTGCCAAAGTTGATCAATCCTCGAACAAATCGAGTGCATACAAGTTTTAACCAAACTATTGCAGCAACGGGCAGACTCTCTTCTACTGATCCAAATTTGCAAAACATTCCTATTCGCACTGAGCTTGGGAGAAAAATTCGTAATGCATTTGTGGCTGATGATGGGTATGAGTTGATTGCAGCAGACTATTCGCAAGTGGAGCTTCGTGTTGCTGCGCATTTGTCACAAGACAAAAACATGATTGAAGTATTTGCGAATAATGGTGACATTCATACCATCACGGCCAGTTATATCCATGATGTGCCAGTTGACAACGTTACCAAAGACATGCGATACAAAGCAAAGGAAATTAATTTTGGCGTCTTGTACGGTATGGGTGCGTATGGATTGGCGCAACGAACTGGTATACCGCGAGCAGAAGCGCAGGAGTTTATTACCAGATATTTTGAGCAATTTGCTGACTTGAAACAATATCGCGATATCATTCTGACGACTGCTCAGGAAGCGGGTTATGTTGAGACGTTGTTTGGTAGACGTCGGTACTTGCCTGATTTGCATTCTGGTGTTGCGATGGTACGAAAAGCAGCAGAGCGAGCAGCTATTAACATGCCGATTCAAGGAACCAGTGCTGATATTATGAAACTTGCTATGATCAAAGTTCACGAGGTGCTGACAAAAGATTTTCCTGAGGTGAGTATGTTAATGCAAGTGCACGATGAGTTGGTTTTTGAAGTGCCAAAAAACGACGTGAAAAAAGTAGCAGCAGTAATCAAGCAGCACATGGAGTCAGTTACTACACTAGATGTCCCATTGCTTGTAGAGGTGAATGCAGGAACAAATTGGCATGAGATGAAAGTAGTTGAATGAAAATAAAAACCGACAGTAATCGTCGGTTTGTTTTGTTAGTGTAATTGCAGAATCTTTATATCATGTTTTTGCAAAGCGGTAGCAATATCCATAACAGTTTTGCGTTGATGTAGGTAGGCTATGTAGTTTTCGCTGTGCATTGTTTTTGAAAGCGATGCTTGAGCTACATACAGACAAGTTGTTAAGCCAACTCGACTGAGGTGAATGGCCTTGAGAAACTTACTCATAGCTCTGTTTGATCCTATGATAACAAGTTTTTTGACACTATTTATTTCGTGTATAAAAGTGTTAACCAGTCGAGCGTTGTAGTCAAGAGAACTGTTGTCCAGACACTCGGGTAGTTGTATGAGTAGCAGGTTGCCGTGGTTCGCAATAACGTTTGCGCGAAGTTGGTTTGCTGTCGTGCGCATGTAGTGACGTTGTGGTTCAAAAACTATTTTTTTGTGCTTGAAATCAATGACCAATTGCATTGCGCGAAACTGAAAGCATACTGATTGATTGGTTGGATTGGTAACAAATTCATCCCGGTCATCAACATATGGAAGTCCCATTTTCATAGCCAGAATCATGTTACATATTGACAGATTGCTGTTGATTTTTTTGAATGGAATCTCAACAAGTATGTGCCGGGGTGTGCTGAATAGTATTTCAGAAATACTTGTGAGTTCAGATCCATTGAGCACAGTAATAGTTTTTGGTACGGTTGTTCGTAGTCTGTGCATGTGTAAGCCTCCTATTTACAGCGTTTGATTTGCTTGTTCAGGTACTTCTACTATACAATAACACAGTATAGTAGCCCAAAAATATTTTTTTGTCAATAGTATGGTTGTGTTTTTTTATGGAGCAAATACATATGAGTCGTTCAGCAAAGCGAAACAGTTACGAGATCGGTTTGTGCGAGAAGTAGATCCGACAGGGACGTCTGTTACAACACTTGAAGGCAAAGAGCTTGATGTGGCGCATCTGCGTAAGGTTGTTTTGGCGCCCGCGTTATTTGTCAAAAGCAGATTTGTGCTCATTAAGAATTTTTTTGCTACAAAGCCACAAGCTGCATTGCAAGAACAGTTAGTTGCGCTTTTGTCTGACTATGGTGAGTTAGATTCAAGTAATATTGTGGTTTTTTGGGATACAGTAACCAAAGCCGAATGGGGGAAGAAAAAAAACGCACCGTTGTTTCATTACTTAAGTGCACAAAAGTTTTCCCATGAGTGTTTGCCGCCGACTGCTGCCTATATGAAAAATGTTGTTGAAAAAAAGGTGGCCGATGCCCACACAACTATTGAGCGTGACGCTTTGGCTCGCTTGCTGCATATTGTTGGGATGGATAGTTGGCGCATGGTGCAAGAAGTTGAAAAGTTGATTGCATATGCTGACCACCGGTCTATTACTGTTCAGGATGTAGTCAGGTTGGTTTCGTATACAGAAGATAGTGATGTATACGCGTTACTAGATGCATATGTTGCTGGCAAAGAGGATGTAGCGCTTCGGATTATTGACCAGTTACTAACAAATCAGGATTCAGTGTATAGTATTTTGAATACACTGAAATGGCATATTCAGGCTGTGGGATTGCTCGTATCAGCGTTACGAAATGGCGTGATAGCTGACAATGAACTAGTTAGAGTCACAGGACTGCATTCATTCGTAGTCAAAAAAAATAAGCGGTATGCTGCTGCTATGTCAGAGCAACAGCTAGCTCTGGTATATCAAAAGATATTGGAGCTTGAATTGTCAGTTCGAAAACAAACAGCCTCAGCCGCAGTTTTGTTTAGTCATTTTATTACCAGTACTATTTATACTAGCTAATATGTCACAGCAACTATCATTACTTACTTGGAACGTGATGGGGCATAGTCCTATGCGGGTGTTGTTTGATCGAGTTGTGCCGGAGCTTAAGCGTTATAACGCTGACATTATGTGTTTGCAAGAAGGTCCTGACACAAAACATGAGTACGAGGAATTGTTACGATTGCGCAAGGATACAGTACTCTCATCAGCAAAGTTGTTTTCTCCAGAAGGAGGTTGGCACAGGAATTATATTACAACCACACTGCCAGTTGAGAGCTCTGATGATTTGCATTTGAGTTTACCGTCCGATTGCGGCGCAGATCCTCGTGAGTCAAACGGGTATGCAATGTGGGCGGATGTGCTTGTAGGAGATGTCTTGGTACGAGTGTATAATTGTCATTTACGTATTCGAGGTGTGGGTATTACTGAGCGGCTGTATGCTATTGCGCAAGTTTTTGAACATGCAAAAGTTTTTTCAGGTCCAGTAGTTATTTGTGGAGACATGAACACAACACTTGCTCAGTCACCGATCAGTCGAATGGTCATTAGTAAGTTCCATGACTTGCCGCCATATGCTGATCATATTGCTGGTGAGAAATACAAACAAGATGAGCGGCATGTGTTTCACAAAGCTGCTACAGAAGCAGGCTATCGGGCGGTTTTTGATATAACAAAAAATACCTGGGCGATTCCACCAACGCCTATTGAATTGTTTCGACTGAAGCTTGATTGGGTGCTGATTAAGGACATGTCGATCATTGCCAGCAAAGCAGGTGGTTATATTACAGATCACCGAGCCTTATACGCTGAATTAGCTGTTGATATATAAGTATTCTCACCAAACAAAAAACTGACATATGAGAAAGTCAGTTTTTTTGAGTGTGTTTATTTTTTGCTTGCTTGCTTGATGCGTTTGTTGATACGAGATTTCTTGCGGGCAGCAGTGTTTGCTTTGATGACATTTGTCTTTGCTGCTTTGTCAACTGCTTTTTGGAATGCTGGAAAAAGTTTTTGAGCTGCTTCTAGGTTGCCTGCTTCAATATCCTTCAGCATTTGTTTTGCAAGTGACTTGATTGTTCGTTTTGTTCGGACGTTACGCACTGTTCGTGTTTTTGCTTTGCGTAGCTCTTTGAGTGCTGATTGTTTGTTTGCCATACGTAATAAAATGCTAATAACTTCTAAAGCGCTA
>JAUIEQ010000167.1 GCA_030429785.1 bacterium | reverse complement strand
CAAGATTATTTACTACACGAAGTGGTGTGATGTTGCAACCGAATAAACCAACTACGTGGGTTGTCGTAAACTGCGAATTATCTGATCACACACAGTATGATCAGAATCCTCGGTATGATATTCGAGTATTGCTGACTGAGCGCGCTCGATTCTTGCATAGCGAATCTGTTATTTTTTCTACACTTGCTCCAAGTATTGAGCAATATACGTATACTCGCTCAAGTAACTACACAACTACAAATACCCAAGTGCCGGTGAGTAATGTTCGGTTGCTGGAACGTCTTTCAGGAGATGCGAGTGCTACACTGTTGTCTGAGCAGATTATGGTTGAGCTGAGTCATGTTACGCAGGGATTTGTATATATAAACCGAAAAGGTTTGTATTCGGTGTTGGTCTGTACGGTATGCAAATGGCAAGCTCGATGTACGTCATGCTCTGCGTTATTGAAGGTTCGTGATAGTGGTATGGTATGCAGCATGTGTTCAAGCACGACTTCGCAGCCGATAGTATGCCCAAAATGCAACGCAGCAGCATTAGTCGGTCTGGGTACAGGCACACGTAACATAGCTCAACAACTACAAAAAAAATTACCTCAGCATACTATTGTGCTTTGTGATGGAGACTCGCCTGATGTTGATCAATTAGCGTTACAGTCGCCATATATTATTGTTGGAACACAACGCGCAATGGATAAAGTGTTATATCAAAAGCTGGATTGCTTTGTTTCAGTGTTGGCAGATTTTGATTTGATAGCGACTGACTTTAGATCGTATGAACATGTGTATCAATTATATCAACGAGTATTACGCAGTATGTCAGTTGATGCGATGCGGATTGTCCAGGTTGCTTCATTGGAGAATGATTTCTGGAACTTTTTGACGCAGCCGTATGAGGCTTTTTGGAAGTATGAGATGAAAAGTAGAAAAAAGTACTCACTACCTCCATATGTTAAATTGACTAAGCTTTTGTACAGCAATCAGTCACAACACGTAGTTGAAACTACTGTAGCAAGTATGTATAAGACATTGCTACGTCACAATACATTTACTGTACTACCGCCGCAGCCATTACAGCCATACAAACAACATCAAAAGTATTATCAATATATACTGGTCAAACATGCGGCAGAGTCATTGTCATCATTAGTTGATCAGTTGGATAATGCTTGGCTGATTGACCGTGATCCAGAAGTCTTGTAACTTGTGTTTTGTGGCTTTTCTGGCTAGTATTGATATATGAATGAACTACAATCTCCTACAACAGTGCTATTATACCCCAATGAGTTGTTGCGAAGGCCTACTGAGCTCATACCACGAGATGTTATTAAGACCAAGTGGTTTCAGTCTTTTATTGATGGAATGTTTGATTTGATGTATACAGCTGATGGTGTTGGCTTGGCAGCACCGCAAGTGAGTCAGTTATTGCGAATGACAGTGATTGATGCGCAAGATGGTACAGGAAAAATGGTATTAATTAATCCTAGAATCACTGCAAGATCGTACCGTAATGACTCTATGACGGAAGGTTGTCTGTCAATTCCTGGTGTATATGGTCCAGTGAAGCGTTCGCGGTTTGTTACAATTGAGTATCTTGATCGAGATGGTCAACAACAGGTGCTAAAAGCACCACATTTTTTGTCACGAGTTATTCAACATGAACTTGATCATCTTGATGGAGTCTTGTTTACTGACAAGGCTCAGAAAATAACTCATGGTCAAGATACGCTTGATTTGTGGAATGCAGGTGAGCAACCAATGGTTACAGTTGCATATCCATACACATATTAGTTTAAGCTTTTTGTATGAGTGATACTGGTATTGAAGAAACAACAATTGTTTTTTTTGGTACGCCAAAATACGTTCAGCCTGTTTTGCAGGGGTTGGTTGATGCGGGTTACTCTATTGCAGGCGTTGTAACACAACCTGACCGCCCATCTGGACGTGGTAACAAAAGCACCCCTTCACCAATTAAGCAATTAGCACTTGATTGTGATTTGTCTGTATATACGCCTGAGAAAATCAATGCAGATTTTGTAACTTTTTTTAAAACACTAAACCCTGATCTGGTAGTCCTGGCTGCATATGGGCTTATATTGCCGCAGGAGCTGTTGGCTATCCCGCGTTTTGGGTTTTTGAATATACACCCTTCCCTCTT
>JAUIEQ010000166.1 GCA_030429785.1 bacterium | reverse complement strand
CGACCTTCTGCGTGACAGGCAGATATTCTAACCAACTGAACTACCACCCCATGTGGTGTAACAACTATTATATTGTGAATTCGGAAAATAAAAAAGATATGCCCTTCCAATGTCTGCTCAGCTCTGCCGAAGACCACTGCCTTGGCAGCATTATGAACAACCAAGAACGTGCTGATAACGATTCATTATTTTCTATAGTATCCATTCTTGGACAAAAGAAAAACCACCTCATTGGCAGTACAAATAGTATACAGAATTTGTATTTTTTTGCAAGTGCTAGCTTGACTCACGTAACTATTGTAGCGTATCGAATATTTCTTTCAAAATAGCGTAGCTGGAGAAAATGACCACCAGTCCAATCGTTGCCCAAACAAGAATTTGGCGACCTCGAGATACGCGGTCTTGGTTGCCGGCAGAAGTCAGCCACATGATGCCACCATAGACAAACATGAATAATGCTACTGAGCCAGTCAATCCAAGAATTGTTTGAATAACATTTGCGATCAAATCTTCAGGTGAATTGATGCTTCCGAGTGGATTTGGGAGTGCGGCATGGACCTTGAGTGCAAATGCAAAACAGAACGTAGTGCTGAGCGCAATTATTTTTTTGAGTCGTGATGTTGTTTGGATCATAGGACGCAGTTGAACTGCACTAAATAGTATTCACTAAAAAAAGTATACTGAAAAATTATCAATTTCGCAAATTATCCACGTAGACAAAATGACGATTACTCAGTATAGTAATAATATCATTAGTGTAACTCTTAATACTGATATGTATGGATCAGAATCCCATTGACCAGTTTGTTGATCAATTGCTTGAACAGGCTGGTTTGACAAATACAACTCCAGAAAAAAAAGAGGAGTATCGTCAAAACATGCTCAAGCTTGTGCAACAAAAACTTGGTATAGAAATGATGAAGCTTTTGCCAGAGTCTGCAGTTGATCAGTTTGTGGAATTGGCTGAGCAAGAGCAGGATAGTCAAGTGCTGCTGCAATTTTTTCAATCACATATTCCTAACTTTGAGACAAGTGTTCAAGGAATTTTGGCTGGGTGTGAAGAGGATTTCAAGCATACGCTCCAGCAATTTGCATCGTTTTCACAAGGAAGTTAATTACCCATGAACAACGCTGAATATAGTAAGATTCAAAGAATTCTAGCGATTTATGATCGTTTTCGATTTGATATTGAGCAGCTCAAGCGTGAGCATTTTGAACTCGTAGCCAAGGAAGCAAAGGCTGCTGACGAAGAAAAGTTAGAAGACCTTCGTCGTTTTATTGATCAAAAATTTTAATTTTTCATACGAAGTACCATGGCAAGCAAATCAAGAAGACGAGAACAAACCGTTAGTAGTCAAGAGCAAAAAAAACTAACACCAGCGTTAGATACTGCTTTGGATTTGCACAATCAGTTGAAGGCTTTGGTTGATCGAATGGTTGATCCAGCCATAGGTGAGAGCGAGCAGAAAAAAATAGCTCAAGAAGGCGTGCCTTTGTACGAGCAGTTCAAATCAATTACTGGTATTGAGTACAGCGATAAGATTACTGAGGCTCAACTCAAGCAGCACATGCGAATTCGTGAGCGACTGCGACAAGATGCTGCTGAGCAAGGTATTCAGTTGCCTGAGCGTGAGTTGGATGGGGCGCAATTTGGTGATGCTACCAAGGATGAGGTGCGAGCAGCTGCAGCTGAGTTACCGGGTAATGTTCAGGCGAAGCAACTAGCAGAGCGAGCTGAAAAAGACATTGATGCTGTGCAAGTAGAAACATATGAATGGCCTGAGCCAACTGTGCCTGAAACAAACAAGGATACAGATAACATTGGCGATCGCTTGGCAAATCTAGAAAATGCAAAAGCTTATCGAGAGTATGCTCATGCGGTGACAGCAGCTGATTTTGCGCCTGGCATGACGGTGCGAGAATTGTACGAATCAACAAATGACGCGATAGAGGAACTGTATGCTGAGATGGCTCGGATAATGAATGATCGGGCTTCATGGCAAAAAATTGGTCCTACCAAACGTAAGGATTGGGCAGAGCAGTTGGCTGAACTTCACGCAGAGCGAGATTTCTTGATGGCTGTTCCTGAAGGACCGAGTCATATTTTGACAAACGAGTCTCAGGTAGCGAATGAAGACCCTGCTGTTTCAGGTG
>JAUIEQ010000165.1 GCA_030429785.1 bacterium | reverse complement strand
GGGTAGGGTTTTTTTTAGGGGTGTTTTTTACTTTTCTTTATAGGTTGCGAGTTATTTTATTCTCTTTCCTTAGGGGAGCAAGGAAAAGAGGGAAATCTATACTAACTTACTCTTACTTCTCCTCTAGGGCCCTTCTCCTTAGGTTGGGGGTTTTGTCTGGGGGTGTTTTGGTTAGTTCCTTTTTCTCCCCTCCTTATAGGTTGCTCATAGTAGAAAAGCTGGTTCCTCTATTTTTTTGGGGGGGCCTTTTTATTTTTCCTTTCGGATTAATTTTTTTATTTGAAAAAATTTTTTGATTGGATGGATAGCAAGAACATCAAGCCAAGCGACATCACCTCCAAAAAAATAACAGCATACCAAGCTTGGCTGAACCAACAACCAACCAACCGAGGAACAAGTATGAAACATAGCACCCAAAACTATCACTTGATTGCAGTGCGATCATTTTTGAAATACCTTGCTCAGCGAGATATACCAGCCCTTGCACCAGAAAAAATCACACTCAGCAAACTCGCTAAGCGACGCATTGATTTTTTGGACGGCAGTGACTTGGAACGACTACTTGAAGCCCCGCTTGGCACAGGCGAGCCAACTTTGACACAACTTCGCGATAAAGCAATTCTTGAACTTTTCTTCTCTTCCGGAATACGGGTTTCTGAGCTGAGCAGCCTTGAACGTGATGATATCAACCTACGCAAACATACGTTTTCCATTCACAACAAAAACAAACAGGCACGAAGCGCATCCCTCTCACACCAAGCAAAGTACTGGATCAAGCAGTATCTCACCAAACGAACAGATACGAGCACAGCGCTATTTGTCAGTCATGACCGTGCTAGCAAACAACGCGAAGGATCCACAGCTACCATACGCGCACTGACCCCCCGCTCAATTGAACGCATGATCAAAAAATACGCAGCCAAAGCAGGTATCACCAAAAAAGTCACTCCACATACACTCAGACACTCATTTGCTGCTGATCGTTTACAAAATGGCGCTGATATACGCTCAGTCCAAGCAATGCTTGGACATGCCTCAATCACCACCACACAAACCTACAGACACGTATGAATATATCAAATACTACGATCAATCTCGTCGTGCTCTCTGCCAACAGCCTAGCAGTTGTGGTTCTGATTGGTATTATCTACGCCTTAGTACGAAAATGGCGCCGTAACAAACAACAATCAGTCTTGCTAGCACACGAAGCTGCTCATAACGGATTTTCACCCAACAGCGAACAATGGCAACGAAACATTGTACAATCTGGACTCCTGAACAACCTATATGGCAATTGGCAGCATGTTTCAGGACGATTGGTCAGCAGCACCCCATCAATACTGCAACACTTCACTGGTAAACAATCCACAATACATGAACATGCATTGCTGCGTAATGGATACGAAATCGAATTGTTAGAATTTTTGATCCAAACACAAACCAAACAGCAACAAACAACCATCGGACCATTTGTTGGTATCCATATCAATCTTCGCAATAACTACCACGAAGTTGACATCTTGTACAAATCAGCATTTCACTGGTTGCAAAAGCTATTACACACTGCACAACGACCACCAACATGGACAACTGAAAGTACTGATTTTAATAAACGTTTCAGCATTGTATCCAACAACCACCAAACTAACTTGCGAGTGCTGTCACCAGATATCATGGCACTGATGCTGGATAGCAACATACACTTGATGATTGAGATCATTGGCAACCATTTGTTACTCTATGTTCACAAACATCATCTGCAAACTGGCGACATAGCCAAGCTACTTACTATCGGCAATGCAATTGTTGAAAATCTTGAATAAAACCATTGACTTTTGCCCTCGATATTGGTATGCTGCAAATCACGTTTGGTACACTATCTTTTTGCGTCCACGGCTTAGGCTGGATAGAGCGGCGTATAATCGTAGGCACGCCCGTGCACTAATTAATTCCTAACCCCAATCATCTCGAGCCCTCGTAGCTCAGCTGGATAGAGCAACAGCCTTCTAAGCTGTAGGTCGTAGGTTCGAATCCTGCCGAGGGTACCAAAAATTAGTTAACGCGGCGATGAAAATACTGCCAAGCGCACCTTGGCACTTCGCAGTAAATAGTAGTTGTCACACAATCACCATGGTGACTATGGTGTAACGGTTAACACAGCGGTTTGTGGTACCGCTAATGAGGGTTC
>JAUIEQ010000011.1 GCA_030429785.1 bacterium | reverse complement strand
AACCTGCTCGCTCTCGAGACAAACCACCAGGACCCATTGCTGAAATACGTCGCTTGTGTTCAAGTTCAGCTAATGGATTTGTCTGATCCATGAACTGCGACAACTGCGATGACATAAAAAACTCTTTGATCGAACCAATCAATGGTCGTGCATTAATAAGCTGATTTGGAGTCAATGTATTAATATCAAGTGTTGACATTCGGTCTTTCACAATTCGCTCCATTCGAGCAAGACCAATTCTGAATTTATTTTTGACCAACTCCCCACCAGCACGAATACGTCGGTTGCCAAGATGGTCGATATCATCCGGCATTTCCTGAGTTAAGTTCAACCGAATAATCTCTTTCATAATATTCACCAAGTCTTCTGGTTTGAAAATACGATGCTCTGCAGTATTATCAAAATCTTGCTCAAATCGTTGGTTCATTTTGTACCGACCAACAGGACCAAAATCATATCGTTCAAACTTAAAGAACATTGAATGAATTAATGACTTCGCGTTCTCTGGTGTAGCCAGATCGCCTGGTCGAATACGTTTGTATACTTCAATCAAACCTTCAGCCTCATCAGCAGACACATCTTTATCAAGCGTTGCTTCGATATAGTTATGCTCCTCATCAATATCAACATCAGCAAATAGCTTTCTAATCTCATCATCTGACGAATACCCAAAAGCTCGCAACAATGCTGTTGCGGCTACTTTACGCTTTCGGTCAATTTTTACATACAATACATCATTACTATCTGTTTCAAACTCAAGCCAAGCACCTCGATCAGGAATTACCTTTGCTCCGTAATATCGTCGTCCACGAACATCAACCGCACTAAAAAACACCCCTGCTGACCGAATAATCTGTGAAACAATCACACGCTCAATACCATTGATAATAAATGTCCCTCGATCAGTCATCAAAGGAAAGTCACCAAAGTACACTTCTTGCTCCTTAATCTCACCAGTTCGCTTGTTCAACAATCGAGCTTGTACACGGAGCGGAGCTTCATACGTGATGTTTTTCTGCTTAGCTGTTCGTTCGTCAAACTTCGCATCATCAAGATAAAAATGTGTAAATGAGAGTTCCAAATCCCGACCAATAAAATCAGTAATTGGATTAATCTCATTAAATAATTCCCGCAAGCCTTCTTCAAAAAACCATCGATATGAGCTTGTCTGGACTTCAATCAAGTCCGGTAATTTCATGACTTGATCAAATTTTTTGAAAAAGACACGATTAGTTTCACTATGAGACGTAATTTGCTTAGACATAAAAAAAGCAGACATAAAAATAAGCCTTTCCTAGTATTGTATATGACATTTGCGGAAAGGTTGTGTTGATTGTGTATGTAATTTATTGAGTAATTTCGGCAAACACGAGCCTTTGATTACAATAAAAACTTGTCTGACATATCAAGCATACTGTTCATACATCTGACAAGTAGATGTATAAAACTTACCAGAAAACAAAATCAATGTCAAGAGTATTTACTGATTTGTCAAGAGTATTTTTTGTTTTATTTTAGCCAATCAACATAACAGCAAATTAAAAACGTTAATATTTTGAATATTTTTATCCACACTTTATCCATAAAAAACGACCTTGAATCGGTCGTTTAATTGCCTTATGTACGATCACCTCGCCGTTTACGTGCTGTAGCTCGCCATCGCTTCAATCGTCGTAATTGCAAATCAGAACGGTCGTCAGTCGTTTTGACTAAAGCAGTAGTGACATCTTTTGGCTTAACAACAACTTCGCTCGAGGATTTTGTTTTCATACACACTCCTTTGGTATGAGAATTTGATGTAATTGTAAGGTACAGATGGTTATGACAAATATTGTTTAACAATACGCCGATCATCCCAATCAACTAATCCTTTGCGTGTTGCCATGCGCTGTTCAGACCCCTTGCCAGTCACAACAACAACATCATCCTCTTTCGCTAACTCAAGAGCTTGCTTAATAGCCTCTTCTCGATCAAGTATCTGATGCTTTTCACCTTTAAAGTCTACCAATCCTTCCCAAACCGCATCAATAATTTGCTGTGGATCTTCATCATACGGATCTTCATTGGTTATAATCGCGACATCTGCATATTGCGCTGTCATCTTCCCGAGCAACGGTCGCTTTGCTTTATCACGACCACCACCGCATGCGCCATGTACTGCAATCAATCGTTTACCAAGTGGCTTAAGTGTTTGATATACCATCTCCAAACTTTCAACTGTATGAGCATAATCAACCACAACAACAAAACCACGAGATGATTCAAACCGCTCCATTCGCCCAGGCATTACTGTAATTTTTTTAAATGCAGCCGCGATTGTTCTCCATGGTACTTGTAATGCATACGCAGCACTTGCTGCAGCTGCGGCATTGGTTATATTAAACGCTCCCAACAATGGCACATGAATGGGCTGGTCTTCCAGTAAAAAATAACTTCCTTCTGCCTTGGTCTGAATACCCGTCGCATTAATATCTGCCTGCTCATTATTAATACCAAACGTCACATGTTCATACGCTGGAAACGACAAAAAATAGTTTGCGTACTCAGAATCAGCATTTACAACACTGATTGATTTTCCGGTAAGCCCGTTAAACAATTCTCCTTTCGCTTGCTTGTAATTCTCAAAGCTACCATGGGATTCAATATGCTCAGGGCTCAAGTTAGTAAATACCGCCACTTGATAGTCTATGCCATGATTGCGATGCTGCTTAATGCCTTCTGATGAAGTCTCGACAATTGCATACGTACACCCTGCGTCAATCATCTGTCGCAATAACTTTTGCAATCGAAATCTTCCTTGCATAGTCATCTTGGTATCATTCAACTTATTCATCTCACCAATCCTAATATTCACCGTTGTTGTCATACCAACTGTTTGTCCTGCCTCAGTCAAAATCTGCCATAACATATTGCATGTTGTAGATTTGCCTTTGGTGCCAGTCACCCCAATAACCACCAGCTCTTTTGATGGATTGCGGTAATACACACGAGCTAAAACAGCCAGTAACAAATGATACCGACGTAAGATAGTCTGCGGTGTAATTGCTCGTACAAAACGTGTAATCATATCAATACTTAAGAATACCTATCTAGCGCAAGCTACTTATTTCTCCCTCAAACGCTTCCTTGCTTGCCAATTTCATACACAAATAATTTAGGCTGACCATCCGTCTCATCTACAACACACGGTTCCCAGCCTGGTAATGGCCAAACATACACAACAACTTTGGCGCCAGGCTTGAGTTCTTGTTCAAGCTTTGCTTGTAATTTATCATAAATCTTCTCCATAAGGAACACATACACAACATCTGCATCTGACAAATCAGCTCGCCAAAAATCCTTCAAAACTATATGCGCACGATTTGATTGACCGGACACAAATCGACGCACCTGAGCTAGCGCATACGGGATCAGTGATACTTCGTACCCAACTGCATGTGCGCCTCGACGCGCAGCTGCTATAACCAATCGTCCATCACCACAGCCTAAATCATATACCTTTTGACCTGACGCAATATCAGCCAACTGCATAAACCTATCTACGTCAGCGCCCCATGTTGGCACCCACGGAGCAGCGCTGATGCCTCCATACGCAAACGAAACAATAATAACAAAAACAACTATCCATAACACCATCATAGAGCATATAACTCAATACTATGTTCGTTCAGTGCTTGTTGCACCACAGCATAGCTTGTATACAAATACGCGTTAATACCCAATCGTTTTGCAGCCTGTACATTTGTGATTGCATCATCAAAAAAGATACACGAATCAGGCGACACATCCATAGTCTTGAGCATATGCGTGAAAGCCTCCTCATCAGGCTTTACAAAACCTGTTTGCCAAGAATAAAAAGTTTGATCAAAAACAGCAGCAAGCTGAGGAAATGATTGCGTGTATATAGTCATTGCTTCTTTAAAATTATTTGACAAAGCAACCACCATAAAACCATTGCGTTTCAACGCAGTTATGCATGCCACTAATTGTGTATTCAATGTCTCGTTATTGAACCAGTAGTCCAAAAAAGCCTCTTCGGACAGCACAATAGAATGCTTATCCAAAAACTCTTTCCAATACCTATACAAACCAGGCTTTTGATTGGCCAAATACTGTTGATATGCTTGTTTGAATTGTTGCACGACCACTTGTTCAGAAAGCTCGTACTCGTACGCAAACCGTTGCGTAAAAGGTTTACTTACCAACAACACTCCATTTACATCAAAAGTAATGAGCTTAATTTTTTGCATTATAGATGTGCGTTAATTTGTTCTATAACTCCCGGAAGTTCTCGCGGAGTATTTACCAACCACTGGTGATCCGTATGAGAATGACCCCAGCCATAATTCGTCAAAATCATCCAGGGAATACCAATCTCTTCAGCAACATCAAAGTCAATATCACGGTCTCCAATAGAAACAACTGACGAAAATTCATAGCCGTGCTCGGCAATATATTCAGAAATCGCAGTTACTTTGCCAAAAGGCTCATCAGACTGTGCGCGACTATCAGCAATTATATCTGAAAAATGATCCTCAATATCAAATCGTTCTAATTTCTGCTTGATTTCTTCAATACGATTTGCCGACACAATAACGAGCTCATACTCCTCAGACATTTCCTCAAGCACTGTTTTCATTTCAGGAAATAACTCAGGGTTTTTTTTGACTACCTCTTGCTTGAACAGTGACTGCACATCCACCAACTTATCCCGAGGAATACCAAGCTTATCTAGACATTCCATATAGTTATACCCATAAAATGAACGAAATGCTTCAATATCAGATGGAACTGAAACTTGAAAGCGCTCCCCTATTGTCAGATAAATTTCATGAAGTGCAGGAAACGAATCAACCAGCACCCCATCATAATCAAAAATAACTAATTCAATAGACATAAAAGTTTGACAAACTAAGATAAAAATTTTTATAGTAACTGCGTAAGCTTATTTGTACCTACAACCAATCATATCACAGAAAGGAATTTGTTATGCTGCGGTTACACAAACAACAAACAGCCGTGCTGCTCAATCAGTATGAGTTTCAGACAATAGACTGGGCATTATACAAACAACGATCTTTCTCCATACTTGTACCAACAGAAAAGCAATTAACCACTACAATTTTTGCTACGTACAAAGCTGGTCATGGCAAAACAACATCGCTTGAAAGAATGCGCCTTCCTAACGTCAGGATTACCATACCTGCAAACTCTCGACTCATCTTTGCGCCGCTCAAAAAATTTGAAGGCTTTTTCGTTGCATCACTTGATGCGCTTGATATCCCTCGTCCTGAACATGTTGCTGCACAATGGCTAGCAGTTAATCCTGCAGAAACATACTGGCGCGGCATACTCGAGCAATTACACACTTACATACCGCAAGCTACTTCAGCCTCTGCATAACTCCTCATGTGTTACGACCTCGCACAGCCTTGTTTAATCAAGGCTTTTTTTATTGTAAAAAGTGTTCAACAGCCTGAATGTCGTCTGGTTTACCAAAATCATACCACGGTCCTTGCAATATATATTGTCGAACACCAGGATGCTCGCGCAACAACAACAACGCATCTGTAATTCGATACTCACCACTAGCTGCTGGCTCAACCTGATCAATCACCTCCCAAATTTTCGAAGGTAACACATACATACCGGTATTATTATATGATTCTGCTTGTGGCAGTGTTGTGAGCGGCGGATCGTCTTTGTGCTGGATATGAGTTAGCAACATCTTGTCATCAAAGAATAACGCGCCGTACTGCTGCTCCTCCCCAATATGCGATACAGCAATTGCGGCTTGTCCAGCATCAAGCTTCATCATTGCCTGAACATCTTCGACTGCAAACAAATTATCACCATTAAGCGCCAAAAATGATTGGGTCGTATCAAGCTGTGGTTTGCTTATCCAAATTGGTTCTAACGTGCCTTTGATCTCACTATCCAGAATAACAAACTCCACCAAAAAATCATCTGCATACGCATCTACAAATGCTCGCACTTGTGTATCATAATGACCAACAACGACAATAATTCTAGTAATGCCAGCAGCAACCAGATTGTTGACCACATACCACAAAAACGGCTTGCCATTAACTGACAAAACCACTTTTTGTGCATGTGTTGTAAGTTGTTTCATGCGCTTGCCACGACCAGCAGCAAACACCACAGCAGTTGAAATCATAATATGCATAGCATACCACAAACAAAGTTTTGCGCAAAAAAAACAGCGACATATATTGACGCTGTGTCTACAATTCTAACGAAACCTTTCTAACGAGACCTTGATTTGAACCACCTAATCTCATCCAAAATATTACGAACAAAATCGTGTGAAATATGCACCCATTGTTCACATTGCTTGTCGTTTATTATCAGAATGTAGGTGCGAGTTTCGGTTTCATTCATTTTCAACATTTGCTCGTTGATCCCAATGCCTAATTTTTTGCATACAGTCATTGCAGCTTCATCCAATTGCTCAAACAACGCAATGCGCAACAAGCCATCAGCTTTCCCAGCCAAATAATCAGGTATCAGCTCTACAAATACAGCATACAAGCCATTTGACGAACGCATCGGTGAACTTGCTTTAACACGTATTTGCTCTACACTAACTTTTTTTCGTTGAAGCCTGCGATATCTTTGAAAAACGTACTTCCGTACATCAGAACCTGAACTCTTATCCATGCCAACCCCTTACTTTTTTCTGGTAAATATATTATTGCGAAGAACTCTTAATAGAGCACAGTATCACAAACTCAATTCTGATTCAAGTAAGGAGCGATACTAGCAAAAATATTTAACAAAACTTACAAAAAACGCAATTTATTTCTGAGCATTCTGATGACCTTGTACAACCGATACCACGTCCTATCATATACCCAATCCCATGCGCCAATATAATTCACTTCCTCGCCACCAAATGATTTTTTGAATCGAGTAATACCTCCCCATGCATACTCTTTGTCTCTTTTTGTTAGTGGTCGTGTAGCTGACTGAATGCCATTAAAATCATACCAGTGATACCCAAGCTCGTGAGCAAGCTTCATACCATGCCACTGCAACAATTGCGGAGCCATAACATGCCGATAGTGATAATTTGAAGCTCCGTGTAGATAGGTTACCCGCTCGCCATACAACCCTAGCAAACTTGCTGCGATTGGTTTGCTATCATACTCAGCCAAGAGCAACCGTACAGTCAAATGCATTTGATCAGTTGTGTCTGAAAAATTAAAAAATTCCCAAAGCTGCTCATAATACAGTCGTTCATGCGCACAAAATCCGTCTCGAGCAGTTGTCTGCTGCAAAAGATGCCAAAAAATCGCAACATCTTCCTTACCAATAGCTTCCCGAACAACAACACCTTTTTTTTGCGCGAGCCGAATGTTGTAACGAGTTTTTTGATGCATTGCTCGTAACAACTGATCAGTCCGAGCACGCACATCAACAACCCACGTATCTTGCGGCTGCATCGCATGAGCTATCTTAAACCCAGTATTAACCAAATAATTATCAGCATGATCAACGCCTATGCGTGGCTCAATCCGACAAAAAATCTCTTCCTGGTGCTGAGTCTCAATAGTAATATCCCGAATTGAGGACATGATCAACCCCAGCGCTTCATGAATTTGATGCGACGAAAGTGTAGTGGCAAACACCGGGCCATACGGACAGTACAAATAACTCTTGCCAATTCTCAGTGTATGCTCAATAACCGTTGCTACAGCTACCAACATACTCAAATCTGAATCACTGCGCTGCACAGATGAAGAGTCGTCTCCTCCCACATGCGAATAAACACCCACTCTCCAGACATTCCTGCCAAGGCTCTTCTGGAATTCACCCCACTCCCATGATTGCAAAAACTGGCCATCAGGATGATCAGCCACAAACACATTTAGTTCTTTATCGGTTGTTATTTCTCGCAAAAACATACCTATGAACCAAGATTCTTCAAAATAGTTTTGATTTTTTCTTCAGTTGAAAGTCCCGTATCAATCGACTGCAGATGTTCACGAATTTCTGACAACTGATACCCAAGCGCTTGCAACGCATCAAGCACCTCAACATCAGTGCTCGTACCAACAAACAATGAACTAGCAACACCCTTAGCGATTTTGTTCTTGAGTTCCAATACAATACGCTCAGCTGTTTTTTTGCCAATGCCTGATACTTTTTCCAAAATACTTGGATCCTGATCAAGTACTGCTTGTGTAATTTCTTCAGTGGATGCGGCATCCAATATACCAAGCGCAGACTTTGGACCAACACCACTGATAGTGATCAACAACTCAAACATCTGCTTGTCTTGATCCGTGACAAAGCCATACAAATCAAACGCGTCTTCTTTAACAATAGTCTTGATTACTAACTCTACGGAATCACCAAGTTTCAGAGTACCAATCATTCCTGATGGTACCGTAACAGCATAACCAACTCCCTGCACACCCACTACAACAACTCGTTCCGCTATTGATTTAATTGTTCCGTGCAAATACGCTATCATATTAAGCAGTATACAGTAGTTTCAATAAAAACACATTACCAAGTCATTTACAATTAATAAAGTCCATGCATGACCATGGACTTATATTTTGCGCACCTTACTTGCTGCATACATACATATTACTCATCATATCTTCGTGAACTGTTATGTCACGAAACCGCGCCTGTTTCAAACAGGCAAAAAACTCAGACTTTGTATACAAACTGAGCAACACTTGATTTGGGGCTTTAAGGTCTTCAACCGTGACCATTTGCTCAAATGGTCGGGACACATCCACCATGACGATAACCAATTTTCCTGACGGACGCAGCACTTGATGTATCTGACCAAGCACGTGCAGTGCTTTTGACTTTGGTATATGACAAAAAACATTAACAGCAAACACCCCATCAAAAGTACCTTCATCAAATCCTAACTCGCAACAATTCATACACACAAACTGCTGCGCATGTTCTGGATAGTGTGCTTGTGCAATCTTCACCGCCTCAGTTGATACATCAATGCCTGTATACTCATATTTTGCCTGAACAAAAAACGGCAGCATTTTCCCGATACCACTACCAATTTCCAAAACACGCCGGTTCGCAATATGCTCAGCAATAGCATGAAACCTATAGGCAACAGCTTGCCAATCCTGATCTTGTCCTGCGTAGTATGGATGGCTATTGTACGTATCTACCGTCTGCAACTCTTCTGCTGAAAGTTTTTTCACAACAAGACCCCTTGTATTTTGTGTAATGTACGATATGATGCATCATCATCCCATGACTGACACATACCGTCAAGACTGTTGTAAATATAACCAGATGCTATACTACCAACACTATGCAATTTGAACTACAATCAGCATTCAAACCATCAGGCGACCAGCCCAAAGCAATCAAGCAACTACTTGGTGGTCTTTCAGCAGACAAAAAATTCCAAACACTACTCGGCGTCACTGGATCTGGAAAAACATTCACGATGGCGAATATTATAGCCAAGCAACAAAAGCCGACATTGATTATTTCTCATAACAAAACACTCACCGCGCAACTAGCTGGAGAATTTCAAGAGTTTTTTCCAAACAACGAAGTACATTACTTTGTTTCATATTATGATTACTACCAGCCAGAAGCATACATAGCCAAAAGTGATACCTATATCGAAAAAGAAACTGAAGTTAATGAAGAAATTGAACGACTCAGGCATGCCGCTACCCAAGCACTACTCACTCGCAATGATGTTATTATTGTCGCCTCTGTCTCATGTATCTATGGACTTGGCAATCCAACTGAGTATCAAAATATCAGCATCACGCTCAAAACTGGCGATGAAATTAAGCGACAACAATTTTTGCGCAAACTCATCACCATGCTGTATGAGCGAAATGATACTGAACTCAAACGCGGCACGTTCACTGTCAAAGGAGAAGTTGTCGAGGTATTCCCAGCATTCTCACTTGAGAACTTCTATCGCATTACTTTTTTTGGTGATGACATTGAAACAATCGAACTGGTTCATCATGTAACCAAAGATGTTGTTGGTAAACTTGATACAATTGACTTGTATCCCGCCTCGCACTATTTTGCTCCGCCTGAAAAAGTTAGCGATGTAGTTGCAGCGATTGAAGTTGAGCTAGCTGAACGATTACAGTTTTTCCGCAGCAACAACATGCTGGTCGAAGCGCAACGACTTGAGCAGCGCGTCCGCTATGATATTGAAATGATGGAAACTGTTGGCTATGTTAATGGTATTGAAAACTATTCAAAATTCTTTGATGGCAGAACCGCAGGCGAGCCACCGTTCACGCTGATTGATTATTTTCGTTATGCTGCTGCGCAAAAACGCACGAGCGCTCATGACTGGCTCATGTTCATTGACGAATCGCACATTACGATTCCTCAAATTCGCGGCATGCATGCTGGCGATCAAGCTCGCAAACAAAACTTAATTGAATTTGGCTTTCGCCTACCAAGCGCTCTTGAGAATCGACCACTTGAATTTCCTGAATTTGAAACAAAAATTCCGCAGCTTATTTTTGTGACTGCAACCCCAAGCAAGTACGAAGCAGAAAAACAAGAAGCAGTGGTCGAACAAATTATTCGCCCAACTGGCTTGCTTGATCCAACGATTGACATTCGTCCAATTGCCAACCAAATTCCTAATCTCATTACAGAAATTGAAACCCGGATCAAGCACAAACAACGTGTTCTCGTCACAACATTAACCAAACGCCTTTCAGAGGAGTTGACTGACTATTTGATTGACAAGAATATCAAAGTGCAATACTTGCATTCTGATATTGATACACTCGAACGGCTTGAGATCTTGCAAAAGCTCCGCCAAGGTGAGTACGACGTGGTCGTTGGCATCAACTTACTACGTGAAGGACTTGATCTACCTGAAGTGTCACTAGTCGCGATCCTTGATGCTGACAAAGAAGGATTCCTGCGATCAGACACAGCTCTGATTCAGACCATGGGACGAGCCGCTCGTCATGCCGAAGGTCAAGTAATTATGTATGCAGACAAGGTTACTGGCTCAATGCAGCGTGCTATTGATGAAACAACTCGTCGACGCGCTATCCAACAAGCATATAATACCAAACACAATATCACACCAACATCAGTCACCAAAGCAATCAAACAATCATTCCTCAAAGGCATCGAACAACCGACTGAGGTCAAACCACTTGATGTTGCTGCCATTCCACCGGATGAACGAAAGCGCTTGATTGAAGAACTACAGGACCAAATGGAACTAGCTGCCCAGAACCTGGAATTTGAAAAAGCGGCACAGCTTCGTGATCAAATCACAGAACTTGAGACAAAATAAAAGAGAAGGATTATTCCTTCTCTATGAGAGATTATCGTGAACGCCACTTGCTTACAACATGCTGCACCAACGCAATTCCTTGCTGCCCAATTTTGGTAACTGCTAAATAAGAAAATGCGTACACAAACGGGATCCCAAATACCTCAACAACCCCGTACGCAAAATTACTTTGCTGGATAGCGGCGCTAATCAAAAAAGCTCCAAAAAATCCAACAAAAAACCCAGCAGCCATTGCAATGATCATAGTATCCTCCTTGATACTAAACATAGTAGTAAAAGCTGCAACAGCACCTGACGCAAAGAAGTAATGCAAAGGCAGAGTTGATTCAAATAAGATAATACCAACGCTTACTATCAACGTTATGAACGTCATTGCTAGAAAAAACAACAAATCTACAGCATCAAAATCACGGATTTCCATACTATTCTCCTTATAGCTTACGTTGCTTGCGGTGCAATACGTGCGCAATTTCAATGGAACATTTATCTGCTTACTTCCTTGATAATCGATCAAGGTTTGGATCGTGGTATATTTCAACTCGACTGTTTTTTGCTGGCACTCCCACCCACCATACTCCAGACTCTTTATCATAGCGCAACAGACCAGTTTCCGGAAAATTCTGTTTTTGATTCATGATAGATTTTTTATTAGGAAAGCATGGTAGGTTATTAAAAACAATCTTTCGAGCTACAACACGAGCTACAAAACCCTTCATGTTTACTTGATAATACGCAAGTCTTCGGCCTGAAGAAACTGTTCGCTTCTGAGTATACGAGTAATATGACCACTCGCGAGCTTCTGGCTCACCAAATTTTTGTGTTTGCAACAGCAAATAGAACGCAAAACGACAGGCGCTCAGAGGGTACTTGAACGTACCTTTATCAAGACGTGGCTGTGGAGCTTCGAGTAACTGAGTGGGCTTTTTTTCTGTTCTTTTTTTATACTTACGTTTCTTAGTCTTCTGCATCCGATTATACAACTCAACAACAAGTCCGGGATACAAAACTGGCACTTGTGGATGTTGAATACCGAGCAACTCCACCGCTGCTGAAAAAGAAATTTGCAATTGCTGTGGATTAAGCCTGCCTCGTCCATTGATACCAAGGTCAATAATCCGTTGTGGCAAAAAATCTGGC
>JAUIEQ010000164.1 GCA_030429785.1 bacterium | reverse complement strand
CAAAGTTTCGGGATTTTTTAATTGACGCAATTTGTATTTTTGGCTAAAGTAAAAGAAGTTAACTTGTTATTTTTAAGATTTTTTGAATATGTCAAAAACGATCCTTATTACGGGTGCTGGAGGGTATTTGGGTAGCACAATTATTACTCAGCTGCCGCAAGATGTGACAATTCATGCTTTTGGTCATGGAACTAATTTTGATGCACTCAAAGCTTTGGGCAGGGCAAATATCCAGTATTTTGACGCTGATATAACTGACGCTAGCGCACTACAAAAAGCGTTACAAAACGTTGATGTTGTCATTCATGCGGCTAGCGTAGTTGGAAATGGCGCGTGCACAAAAAAACCTTGGGAAGCTCTTAAGGCAAATGTGCGAGGTGTATATTTGTTAGAACATGCTCTTAATACTGTGCACACTGATGCTTTGCCACGTGTGATTAATGTTTCTACACAATCAGTATATGGAACATTTGCAGAACGTCCGATGCCACTTCGTGAGGATATGTCGCTTGAACCAGATGACGTATATGGGGCACAAAAAGCTGAAGCAGAATGGGCACTGTCATCTGTCAAAGCAATTAATGTTGGGCTTACCAATTTGTATGGCTTTGGTTCAGGTATTGGATTTGAGCGAAATATTGTGAGTCGTTTTGCAAAAATGGCACAAGAAAATAGCGATCTTTCATTATTTGGTGATGGCAGTCAAGGAATTGATTTTGTACATGTTACTGACGCTGCGCATGCAATTGCTGACCTTGCCTTGGCTGATACACTTGACCATACCGCGTATAATATTGGCGAGGGTGTAGCAACACCTATGAAAACTGTGGCAGAAACAGTTGTTGCTGGCGCTCAGGATATTTTTTCAAGCACAGCAGGTATTGAATACAAAGAAGCGCCCGCTGATAAAATTTGGCCATCAAGATGGGTTGCTAATGAACGGATCAAAGAAGTTGCTGCATGGTTTCCCGAATTTTCTTTTGAACAAGGTGTCAAAGACTTGCTTACTAATATGAACTCATAATTATTTACTTATTTTTTATGGATATGATCCAACAAGCAAAGCCATATATTCCAGCAGAAGATATTGATGAAATTGTTGAAACAACTCGAGAAATTCTTGAATCAGGAATGCTCATGCAAGGAAAGTATGTGCAACAATTTGAAGAAGCATTCGCTAGCTACGTCGGAACCAAATACGCTACTGCACTCAATTCAGGAACTGCTGCACTTCAGGGCTTGTATCACTATCATGGTGTCAAAGGCAAAGACGTATTGGTTCCAACAAATACATTTCTCGCAACTGCGTACACAGTCATGTATGAAGGTGGTACACCAATTCTGGTCGATATTAACCCAGAAACGTTATGTATTGACGTTGATACGTTGAAGCAGAAATTAACCAAAGATACCGTAGGCGTAGCAATGGTGCATATGGCAGGGCTTGTTCCTGAGTATTTTGATGAGATCAAGGCCTTTTGTAAGGAACATGGGCTATGGCTTATTGAAGATGCGGCACATGCGCATGGTTCAACGTACAAAGGTAAAAAAGCAGGCGCGCTTGCTGATGGTAGTGCATTTTCTTTTGTAGCAACAAAAGTTATGACAACTGGAGGTGAGGGTGGAATCGTGACTACTGACAATCAAGAACTTGCTGATCGGCTTAAGAGTCTACGCTTTCATGGCACAGACTCACAAGGTGGTATTCAGGATCGTTGGGGATTTAATTGGCGTATGATTGAAATCCAGGCAGCAATTGGCCTCACACAACTACGACGATTGGATGAATTCGTAGCTCGTCGAATGGAAATCGGTACAGCATATGACGCAGCGTTTAAGGATTTGGAAAACGTACATAGCATTCCAGTACCAGATGGTGAGTTGTGTGCATATTACAAATATCCGTTAATACTTGAAGCTTCTCTTGATCGAGCAACTATCAAGCAAGCAATGATTGATGAGTTTAAAGTTAAATCAGGTACTGCGTATTGGCCACCATGTCATTTGCAACCAGCATTTATGAATGAATACAATTCAGATGAGTCAACATGTCCGGTTGCTTCAGACGTTCTCAAACGCACGATGTCAATTCCTATGTATGCAAGTATGACTGATGAAGATGTCGAGCGAGTTATTAACGCAGTAACACATGCCTGTCGTTAATGCACTACCAGGTGAGCGTATTGTGGCTGGTCATCAGT
>JAUIEQ010000163.1 GCA_030429785.1 bacterium | reverse complement strand
CGGTAGCTGCTCTTCTTGCATCCGCTCAAGCAGCAACGCATAGTCAGTTTCACGCTCGGAACCGCCAATGATCTCGCCAAACCCTTCGGTTGCGATCAAATCAGCGCCGAGCACACTATCTACATCATCAGGATCTGTTTTCATATAAAATGATTTGATTGCTTTTGGCCATTTTTCAACAAACACCGGGACATCAGAATCTGCTGTGAGCATCGTCTCATCATCTGCTCCCAAGTCATCTCCAGCTGCGATATCCGAACCATTGCTTTGCAAAAACGCCACAGCCTCAGCATGTGTCATGCGTTTAAATGGTGCTTTGATTTTTTGCAACGCAGTAATATCTCGCTCAAGCAGATTCAATTCTGCTGCATTTTTTTCAACAACGCGCGCAGCAACATACTCGATCAATCGTTCTTGCAATTCCATATTACCAACATGGTCGACAAACTCCATTTCAGCATCCATCATCCAAAACTCAGTCAAATGCCGACGTGTCTTTGATTTTTCAGCTCGAAAGACTGGCCCAAAATCAAACACACGACCCTGCGCAAAAATCGCAGCTTCCAAATACAATTGTCCGCTTTGTGACAAATACGCAGACCCTTGATCAAAATACTCAGTCGAAAATAACGTTGTTGTTCCTTCACATGAAGTCGGTGTCAATATCGGCGAGTCAATCTTGATAAACCCTTCAGCATCCAAAAATGCATAGATTGCTTGTATTACAGTGTTGCGCACTTGTTGAATTGCCCATTGTTTTTTTGAACGCAACCACAAATGCCGTTGGTCTAACAAAAACTCAGGCCCATGTTCTTTGTTTGAAATAGGAAATTCAGCTGCACGATGAATCACATCAATTGCAGTCACCTGTATCTCAAATTCACCAGGCTTTTTTGGGTGTTCAGAAACTGTTCCAGTGATTTGCACACTTGATTCTTGCGTAATACCTTGCACTTCCTCCCACATTGTTTCAGACACAGCAGATTGTTCAATGATGCACTGAATAAATCCTGTACCATCACGAAGCTGCACAAAAGCAATCTTGCCGCTTGATCGAATATTCTGCACCCAACCTTGCAAGGTAACTATTTCTCCATTATGGTTTGATAATGCTGTTATTTTCATAAACACGTTCTCTAATTAAACAATATTGTCAGTTAATTCAAAAAAACAAAACTAGTCAATAATAATTGAACTGTTTCTTCCAAATCTACTGACTCATCAAAGAAGAAATGCCATGAATACACATTCGACACTACATTATCTGCTGTAACAATTGTATCAATCCACATTTCGCCATCTTGATTATTTGCAGTCACAGGCAATGCTTCTGTTCCCTGAATCACTGTCTGACCATTTGCGTCAATATGTACAGCATACTGCGAGTCAAAAAACAACGGTCCGTAAGTATCTGGGTTAATCTCAAATACAAATTGCCCAGGCGCATCAGCTGGCTCGCCAAATGATACTACGATTCGGTACCACTCCCGACCATCAGCATACACCGTTTGCACAGCATCCTCGACTACAACATAATCAGCCGGATGCATAAACGAAAATCCTCGCTCAGTACTTGTATATGTCTGCCATCCCTGTCGAGGATCAACGATACCTGCTTGATCAGACACATCAATATTCGCAGCATCTTTGACAACATCGTAGACTTCCTGCACAACTCGCTCACCAGCTGACTTGGTCAACACATATGCATAATACGCCAATCCAAACAGCAACGCGCAGCTCATCACAAACAACACTACCAATAACCATGTAGGTGTGCGTTGTAACATGGTGCGTTTTCGTGGGGCTGTGGCAGCGTCATGCTCTAACTGCTGCAACGGATCTGGAGTTTGTAATTCCATAAAACACTACTTAATCTGTTTTGCAGTATACGTATCGCAGCCTAAAAGTCAATTAAAAACCGAGCTTAAAACTCGGTTTTTGACTAATATTCGTCATGTGAACAAATTGTTTGACATTGCGTACAAACACCAGAACGAAGTTCCTGCAACGACTCTCTGTCAGTATGTAAAAAAATATACTGCCTGGTTATGGACCGGCAGGTGGTACAGTAGACTCGTTGAACAAGCTGGTATGGAGTACGAATATCACGATACAGTTCGCCTTTGCTCAATACAAAAATCGTATGCGCAGACTCGTTGTTCATACAGTGTCCTTTTTGTGTTAATGTGCCAATAGTTAATCA
>JAUIEQ010000010.1 GCA_030429785.1 bacterium | reverse complement strand
ATTTTTTGTCAGGGTGTTGTGGGGGAGGTTGATTCACGTGAGTGAATATAAAGACGGAATGTTTTGATTACACAAACAATGCATTGTACAGCGCAGTTCCAAAAAAGATAACTGCAAGAACGATGGTTGCGTTGTACAGTATTTTTTCTGCACCTCGTTTTGTTCGATATACGTCACCAGATCCTCCAAATACACCACCAACTCCAGCACCGCGATTTTGCATAATGATTGCGGTAATGAGTAGAACTGATGAGATGATAAGTACACTGCTGATTAGGATATTCATACTAGGTTAGGTTAAATTTCGGACTGGTATACTGCCGCAAAAGTACGGTGATACTGCTTACAATAAGAAAAGCTTAGTACTAAAAAAGCTTTGCTTGTTCATGCAAAAGTGTACCAGAAATTAGTGGATGCGTCAATCTCTTATTGGTGAGATAGTTTGCTTGATATGGTTACGGCACAGCACTAAGGTTGTCTGTATGATTTTTTATGCTTGAGGCGGTAGTAAGTGATTGCGAAACGATGCGCTTCATCGCGGATGCGTTGTACCAAAAAGAAAGCGGGTGTTTTTTTGGGGAGGAGTACTTTTTTGTATGTGGTTGTAGTTCCAATTTCTGGTATGAAAATCTCTTCATGTTTTTTGGCAAGCGAAACGATTGGAATTGTATCAAGAATAGGTGCTCCACGAGTGTATGTTTGTGATAGCGTTTTGATAACGGCTGATAACTGACCCTTGCCTCCATCAAGAATAACTAAGTCAGGGGTTGGCCATTCGGGATGACGAAATCTACGTGCAAGCACTTCTGACATCATGGCAAAATCGTTTGGCGTATCTGTTGCAGTATACTTTATTGAAAATTTTCGATACTGAGATTTGTCTGGTTTACCATCAACGAAAACAACCATTGATCCAACTGCATGACTACCTTGAACATTAGAAATATCAAAACATTCAATCCGTTTTGGTGTTTTTTTGAGAGCAAGTTTTGATTTGAGTGTGGCGAGTGCGGTTGTTAGATCACGCGCTGCTACAAATGAGTGTTCTGAGAGTCGAGCGTATTCTTCTGCGTTGAGGTACGCGAGCTCAAGTAATCGTTTGTATTTGCCTCGTTGGGGAGTGTGTACGTGTATGTGCGATGAGGTGACGGCGTTCAACTCTTCTGTCAGGTCAGGTATTGTGATGGGGGTAATGAGTTTTTTTGGGCTGTCAGCAAGCGATGTATAGTATTGTAGCAGGAATGATCGAATGACATCAGATGTAGAATCGAGCGGGTTGTCCATAACAGCAGTGAGCTTGTCGATTATTTTGCCGTGTCTGATTTTGAGTATTGCTATATATACGTGGTTTTTAAAGTCTGCGAAATGCACAATGTCTGCTGATGTATTGTCAGTGAATATTGCTTGTTGTTTGTGCGTGAGTCGTTTTAGATGAGTAATTTGATCTCGAAAATGAGCAGCTTGCTCGTATGATCGTTTGCTGCTTGCTGTGTGCATTTTTTTTTCAAGTTGCTTAAGTAGTTGTTTGGTGTCGCCTTTGAGAATTTTGGTAACTTGTTTGATGATAGAATTGTATTCTCTCTCAGAGATTGTTTCACCAGCCTTTAGTACATCAAACACAAAGTCATGTTTTGTGTGTGTACGAAACGGATACATTCGCTTGAGCATTTTGAGTGTGTGTTTGACAGATCCGGCTGATGAGTATGGGCCAAAGTAAGCACTGCCATCATTGAGTCGTTTTCGTGTTGCGATAATCCGAGGAAATGGCTCGTTAACAATTTTTATGTATTGAAAAAACTTATCATCTTTCAGAATTACGTTATACGGTGGTTTATGTTTTTTGATCAATGTACTTTCAAGTAACAATGCTTCTTCTTCAGTTCGAACAGTAATATAGTCAATAGATGTTATTCGTGCAACCATGAGTTTTTTGGCAGGCGAAAGATCTGCGCTTTTGGTGAAGTACGAACGTACTCGGTTGCGTAGTTGCTTGGCTTTGCCGACATAGAGAATGGTTTGGTTACTACCATAAAACAAATAGCAGCCAGCAACGGTTGGTAGATTTTTGATTATTGTTGTGATACTCTGCATACAATAATCATAAATGTATACGGTACATTGAACAAGTTAATAGACTAGAGGAGTTTGGTATGTCACAGGTGAAAGAGCGGAATAGGCCCCCTCGTACGTTTGAGTATCAAGGTCGTGTATTACGTTTGCATAGCAGTAGAGACGGAGAAGCAATTTCGACTAATGTACAAGGCCTGTATGTTATTTATGTAAACGAGCAGTGGCGCGTGCTTGATTTGCGTTCGGGAAATACGGAGTTCTCCGAGGCATTACATAAAAAATTGTTAGGTGGTTTTTAGCGCTACAGTATCAACTATGAGGGTCGAGTGCTTGACCCTTTTTTATTTTGGGCGTATACTGGTCACTAGTCTTTTTTATGGTTTGCATAACCGTTATAACTTTACTTATACACAATGCCAGCAAAAAAAACCGCATCATCTCGTTCAAAAAAAATTCCTCAGCTAAGCAATACTATTAGTGTGCGTGGTGCACGTGTACACAATTTAAAAAATATTAGCGTTGATATTCCTCGTGACAAGTTGGTGGTGATCACAGGTTTGTCTGGTTCTGGAAAGTCATCACTTGCTTTTGATACTATTTATGCTGAAGGTCAGCGACGATATGTCGAGAGTCTATCAGCATATGCTCGGCAGTTTTTGGGGCTAATGGACAAGCCAGATGTTGATCAAATTGAGGGGCTGTCACCAGCGATTTCAATTGACCAGCGCACAACATCTCACAATCCTCGTTCAACTGTTGGGACAGTTACAGAGATATATGATTATCTGCGATTGTTGTATGCTCGTGTTGGTTCGCCGCATTGTCCAAAATGTCATCAGCCAGTTACGCAACAAACGATCGAACAGATTTTGGATAGTATTTTTGCTTTGCATGCTGGTACAAAGTTAATGCTGCTAGCGCCAATGATTCGAGACAAAAAAGGTGAGCATAAGGGTGCTATAGAAAAAGTTCAAAAAGCAGGGTATGTGCGCGTTCGGATTGACGGGCAGATTATGGGTATTGACGAAGCGCTTGATGTAACGCTTGATAAACAAAAAAAACATTCAATCGAAGTTGTGATCGACCGGTTGAAACTAGATCCAAAGGATAAGGATGAAAAGCAACGATTGGCAGACTCGCTTGAAACAGCTCTTGATTTGGGTGATGGGTTAATGATTGTGTATGATGCTGACACTGACACGGATATTATTTTTTCAGAACATTCTGCCTGTGCTGATTGCGGTATTAACTTGCCACCACTTGAGCCACGTAATTTTTCGTTCAATTCACCGCACGGCGCGTGTGTTGATTGTACTGGTCTTGGGACCAAACTTGAAGTCGATCCTGACTTAGTGATTCCGAATAAAAACCTTACTCTAGCAGAAGGTGCGATTCGTCCGTGGTCACGAAGTAGCTCAAATCAGTCGTGGTATATGCGTATTTTGTCACAGGTTGCAGAGGCGAATGGGTTTTCGGTTGATGTGACTATTAGCGAGCTTACCAAAAAGCAACTTGATATTGTATTGCATGGAACAGGTTCCAAAAAGTATCAAGTAGATTATGATAGTGATTCATTTAGTGGTGAGTTGGCTACATCATTTGAAGGAGTGATTCCAAATCTTGAGCGTCGCTACAAAGAGACAGAGTCAGACTATGTTCGGAGCGAAATTGAGAAATACATGCGTGTGCTTAAATGTCCAACTTGTCACGGAAGACGATTACAAGATGCTTCACTTGCGGTTACGATAGCTGGCAAAAGCATTTCTGAAGCAACAGATATGACAATTGGCGAGGCGCAAGTATTTTTTAAAAAACTTACTCCAGGAGGAAAAAAAGCTATTTTGTCGGAGCAGCAGTTAGTGATAGCTCGGCAAATTCTGAAAGAGATTATTGAGCGTTTGTTGTTTTTGAATAATGTTGGGCTTGATTATTTGACACTTGATCGAGCAGCCTCAACGCTTTCAGGTGGTGAAGCGCAACGAATTCGTTTGGCGACTCAGATTGGATCATCATTGGTAGGTGTTGTATATATTTTGGATGAACCATCAATTGGTTTGCATCAGAGAGATAATGACAAATTGATTGATACGCTGAAGAATTTGCGAGATCTTGGTAACACGGTGTTGGTAGTTGAGCACGATAAGGATATGATCTTGCATGCTGATTATGTGCTTGATATTGGTCCTGGTGCAGGCGAAGCAGGTGGTCAGGTTGTGGCAGTTGGTTCTCCGGCTGAAATAAAAAAACACAACAAATCATTGACAGGTAAGTATTTGACTGGCAAGGCATCTATTGATCCACCAAAGACCCACCGAGAAGGCAATGGCAAAAGTATTACGGTAAAAGGTGCGACTGAACATAATTTAAAAAACATTGATGTAACTATTCCGCTCGGCAAATTCGTTTGTATCACGGGTGTGTCAGGTTCTGGCAAGTCAACCTTGATGACTGATATTTTGGCAAAATCATTAAGTTCGCATTTCCACCGAGCAAAAGCAACGCCTGGACGGCATGAGTCAATTGAGGGTTTGGAGAATCTTGATAAGGTGATTGTTATTGATCAATCACCAATTGGTAGAACGCCGCGTTCAAATCCAGCAACGTACACTGGTGTATTTACACCTATTCGCGAGTTGTTCGCAAGTCTTCCCGAAGCTCGTTTGCGAGGATATAATCCCGGTCGATTTAGTTTTAATGTCAAAGGTGGTCGATGTGAGGCGTGTCAGGGGGATGGTATGGTAAAAATTGAAATGCACTTTTTGCCAGATGTGTATGTTGAGTGTGACGAGTGTCATGGTCGTCGGTATAATATGCAAGCACTTGAAATCCACTATCGTGGCAAAAATATTTCTGATATTCTTAATATGACTGTTGAGCAAGGCATGTACTTTTTTGAACACATGCCAAGTATTCATACAAAACTCAAAACTTTGCATGATGTCGGCCTTGGGTATATCAGACTGGGTCAGTCTGCGACAACATTGTCTGGTGGTGAAGCGCAGCGTGTTAAGTTGGCAACAGAGTTATCGCGCCGCGCAACTGGTAAAACACTATATATTCTTGATGAGCCGACAACAGGGTTGCATTTTGATGATGTGAAGCGCTTGCTCGAAGTATTAAATCGATTGGTTGATAAAGGAAATTCGATATTGATTATTGAGCACAACCTTGATGTGATTAAGTGTGCTGATTGGATTATTGATTTGGGTCCTGAAGGTGGTAATAAAGGTGGTCAAATAGTTGTTGAAGGAACGCCACAGGATGTTGTGAAGTGCGCAAGTAGTTTCACTGGAAAATACCTCAAAGCAGAACTGTGAGCGTGTGTAATGGTAATTATTAGCAGTTCATGCCATTTAAAAATCACCAGTAAGGTTACTGGTGATTTTTTGTGTAGCAGCTATTTGGGCACAAAGCCAACTAGCTGTCGAACGTCTTGCATGGTTTGTTGTGCTAGCGTTTGAGCATGTTCATATCCTTGTGTCAGCGCACGAGTGATATCGTCGTCACTGATTTCTTGACGGCGTTGCTGGATTGGTTCAAGGAGTGCGATGATACTGTCAGCAACGGCTGCTTTGAGTTCGGAATATTTGAGCGTGCCGCTTTGATATGCTGCATGCAATGATTCATATGCATCGGTCGCGTCTGTATAGGTAAGTAAATTGAATAAGTTCTCAACACCATGAGACATTGTATCAGTTCGTTCGCCTGTGTCAGTTACTGCTTTTGCAATTTTTTTACGAATAACATCTGGCGTATCATTAAGTGCTATGTAATTTGATTCACCATGACTTTTGCTCATTTTTACTGCTGGGTCAGTCAGTGACATGATTCGTTTTGCTGTGGTTATTTTTGCCTCAGGCTCAGGAAAGTAATTGCCGTATTTGTTATTGAATTTTCGGGCAATGATTCGAGTCAATTCAACATGTTGCAATTGATCCTCGCCAACTGGCACAATTTCTCCATGGTAGAGCAGAATGTCAGCTGCTTGCAAGACTGGATAGTCAAACAACCCAACATTAATATTTTGAGATTGTCGTTGTGATTTGTCTTTGTATTGCGTCATGCGTTCCAGCTCTGCCATTGGCGTGAGGGTGTTGAAAATCCAAGCAAGCTCAGCATGCTCAGGAATATGAGATTGTATAAAAATACTAGCTGTATCAGGATCGATGCCGATTGCAAGTAGATTACGAACTAATTCACGTGAATTGTGTGTTAATTCTTGAGGAGTTGCTGATGAGGTGAGTGCATGCAAGTCAACTACTGTGTATAATGCGTGGTAATCATATTGCAGTGCAACCCAATTACGCAGCGCGCCGAGATAGTTGCCAATATGTAGACCGCTGGTTGGCTGTGCTCCTGAAAAGAGAGTTTGTTGTTGCATAGAAATATATTCAAGTACCTGTATCCTAACAAATCAGTTATTGATTGACAACGGTTTGCTGTAGTGGTATTGTATCGTATTGTATAATGAATTGTTCTTTGTGTAGTAACATTAATAAACTATAGTCGCAAAAAGGAGGTTGTATGAACAATCAACTATTACATTTGCAATCACTGGTTACCTCGTCGCATGAATCGTTTTTGTCAATTGCTAGAGATGGAGCTGGGCTCGTGTGTGTGGAATGGAAGAATTGTCCAAGTATGCGCTTGATGAAGCGAGTTCGTGGCGTTTGTCCGATTGCTTCATTGTATGAGTTTGACAGGCTGTTGGATGTGCGAGCAGAGTTTGATGTCATAACTCGAAGTGGTGTACTGGATACGCGCTTTGTGCCAATGCAGGAGGCATTGAGTGAAGGTGGAGTGGTGTATTTGCAAACGCTTGCCAACAGTATAATTCAGTGCAAAGCAGTATCAAGGCTGCTGCATCCATGCGAGCATCCAAGGTATGGTGTTGACACGTTATTTGTACTGGTTCGTGAAGGACGCTCGACTCAGCTTGTTGAGGCGCTGCAACTGGCATTTCGTGCCAATCCAGAATGTAAGCAACTCGCCTAAGATTACAGAACCACATATGTGGTTCTTTTGTTTGATTCAACGCCTCAGTATGCTACAATAGCTCTACATACTGAAAATATTCCATGAGGTTATTTGTTGTAGTATATTTCACAGTTATTTTTGTTTTATTGCCAACAGTAGCGCTTAATTGCACGCAGCTGTCTTTTCGTATGCCAGTTTTGCATAGTGGAGGTTACTGCCCAGCTGATCAATTAACTACATTACCGTCTATTGTTGATGACTTGGTTGTTGGGATTGGTCAGGTCACTGTTACACAATTATTGGCTGCTGTTACGCTGCTTGGTGTTGGGATAGTTGGTGCATTAGTGCGTATTGACAGCGTCGTAATAGGTCGCATGATTGTATGGAGATTCCTTTGCAGTCGTCTGTGGAATTATTGTCATTTGGTTTGTTGTAGTCGATTAAATACTCAACTCATATATGGCTGAGGTTGCGTGGAACGTGCAGTAAGATTATTTTATAATTTAGTATATAATATATGGATAAGCAAAATGAAAAACCTACGCTTTTTGATGCGCTGGGTCCTGGTAAAACGTTTTGGGCAGGGTTTTTTGCAGCATTGTTTGCATTTTGTACAATTGGTTTCTTTGTTTTATTGTTTGGCGGAGGTTCGCTCAATCTTGGTTTAGGTTCTGGTGACACAGTAGTGTTTGGTCAGCCAAATAGCGCGTCTGATACTGGTGCAGCAATGGTTGATGATCAGAATAACGCTGGAGCAGCAGCTCAAATTCAAGTTGCGCAAGTAACATCTGATGATCATGTTATGGGTGATTTGAGTACAGCTGATATTGTTGTGGTTGAGTACTCTGATTTCGAGTGTCCGTTTTGTGGTCGGTTTCATCCAACAATGGAGCAAGTTGTTGAGGAGTACAACGGTCAAGTAGCTTGGGTATACCGACACTTCCCACTAACATCAATCCATCCAAATGCACAAGGATATGCTGAGGCAGCAGAATGTGTTGCTGAATTTGCAGGTAATGACGGATTTTGGAACTTTGGATCAGCTTTGTTTGAACAACAGCCGAGTCTTGCTGGTTTGAGTGCATTGGCAACACAGTTTGGTGTTGATGAAGCAGCATTTCAGGAATGTTATGACAGCGGTCGATACAAAGCCAAAGTTGCTAGTCAACTGCAAGACGCAACTAAAGCTGGTGCTCAAGGTACGCCATATTCTGTAGTTCTGAATAAAGCTGGCGAAACAACACCATTGTCAGGAGCATTGCCAATTGAACAAGTTCGAGCAGTTATTGATGCAGCTTTGTAGAGAAAATATTTGTACTATAAAAACACCTCGTCTTGACAGCGAGGTGTTTTTGGTATGATATACTTTTTGTATGAAAAAAATATTTCTATCAGTTTTGTTTGTAAGTTGTATGATTAGTGTGGTTGTGCCATTTGCGGCTGCTAAAGAATTGTCGACAGACAGTGTGACAACGACAACTCAGTATTTTGATCAAGATGGTATATCGATCGTTACTATGGTGATTAATCAGTTATCGTCACCAGTAACATTGAGTACTGTACTGGTACTATTTGTTGTCTTAGCTGGCATTGGTGCGTATTTGTCTTTTGGGATAATCATAGTCTTGCTGTTTATGCGACGGTAAGCACACAATAGTTTGTCTATAGATCATGAGATGGCTAGACGGTAGCGTCCTTTAGTATTGACAAAAAGCAACAGAACTGGCGCAGAAGTGGTTTGGCGAATTTCGCCAACAGTATGCAGATACCTTACGCCAGTATCTGCAGGCACATGATATTTATTAAGCTCATATCCCGAATATAATTTCGGGATTTTTTTTGTGAATTACTGTGCGTACCTAAACGCCATTGCTATCGCAAGCGAGTGAGCGACATTGAGTGATTCTAGCTTGTCATTATGTTTGATCATAAGTGACGTTCCAGGTACCTCAAGCGTAATGCCTAAACCCTCTGATCCTGCAAGTAGGACAAGCGCTTCAGGTGACAGTAATGATGAGGTTAGTTCAGTGGCTGTCGCATTTTTTTCTAGTCTATAGATTGCTCGATTGAGCGAAGTGATGTATGCAGCAGCTTCAGTTCTTTCGATTTTTTGCCAAGGAACCTGAAATAGTGCGCCAACAGATGATCTAACAACTTTTGGGCTTGTTACGTCTGCACATTCAAGCAATACTAACGATGCATCAAAGCCGAGACAGAGCCTGAGAATTGAGCCAACATTTCCAGGATCTTGAACATGATCAAGGACAACGATAAGTGACTTCTGTACGATGTCTTGCTTGCGCCAGGTTGGGATATGAGCAACGGCAGCAATATCTTGTGGAGTTTCGGTAGTGACGAGTTGATCAAACACATCTGTATCTTCATGAGAAAACGTGAATTCAACTGCACTGCCTGCTGTATCAATGACTTTTTGTCCTTCGACTAGGCATCGTTGGTGTTTTAGGCGTCCATTTTTGGTGTGGAGCTTTTTGATGAGTTTTTCTTGATTTCGTGTTATCATGATAGTAGTATAAAGTGTTTTATTATTGTTGTTAAGTTGTGTTATGGTGTCTGATTTTTTGCGGTATACGGTTGGTGCAATGCTATTTTTAGCAATGGTTAGTATTTTGATTATTGCACCATTGATGCTCATTTCTTTAAACAGAACTACATATACCGCATGGGTCAATGCTCATTCTGAATTTACGCCCAATACCGTGGAGCATGTTATTGATGACGTCTTGAGTGCTTTGGAGGGGGGCGAGTTGAGTAATATTGTTTTTAGTGACGCTGAAAAATCGCATATTTATGATGTTGCTCAGGTGTTTGCATATGCACGAATAGTTGTTGTGACAAGTGTGGTGCTCTTGTTTTTTTTCGCACTCTTTGTAATATGGTACAAGCAAGATGCAGCACTGTTTTTTTTGAGCTTGTCTGCTGCCGGGGCTTTTGTGACTATTGCTAGCGCAATGCTTGTTGTGGCTGTTGCTGGAAATTTTGAATGGGTGTTCGAGTGGATGCATCAAATATTGTTTCCACAAGGCAATTGGCAGTTTCCACCAGAAGCTGTGCTTGTGCGCATTTTTCCAAGTCATATTTTTGAACAGTTGGCTTACCAAATAGGTTCTACTATTGCAGCAACAAGCATACTTGTTGCGACTTCGATGTACTATATGTTGCGTCGAATTCAACATTAATAAGAATATATGGATCAAGAACAAACAACTGACGACATCAACACAGTAGCGAAAGACGATGGTATGTCAGAAAACAAACCCAACCAACTACCCGAGCGACTTGTTGACCATACAATCAGCAGTGTTGTTGTATTACTCAAAAAAGCATGGGCAGTGTATACAGAAAAGTTTTGGAAGTTTATGGGATTGCAGCTAGTTGCAATACTAGGAGCTGCGGTGTATATGGCGCTTTTTGTAGTTGTTTTTGGTTTGGCAGGTGATCGAATTGAGAGTGGAATGACAGTCGGTTTGATTGTCTTTTTTGTCGGATTTATTTTTATGATGGTGCTCAGTGCTATCTCTCAAATTGCGACTATGTACTTGTTGCGACCTGAGGAAGAGCGAGGAGTGCTTGAGCTTTTACGGTCAGCTACAACTCGTTTTTGGCCGTATGTAGTTGTTATTATTGCGGTTACGTTATTTACTAGTTTGTGGTCATTGCTATTAGTTATTCCTGGTTTGATAATGGCGGTGTTTTATTCAATGGCGTACTTTGTGTGGTTTTTTGAGGATTATGAGTCAACAACCGCGCTAAAGCGTAGTCGAGAGCTTGTTTCGGGGTATTGGTTTGCAGTTGTTGGGCGGATGCTTGCGCTAGGTCTCTTGTTTTGGGTTGTGATGATTATATTCTCTATTCCGGGATTTTTCATGGATCCAGAATCAGTTGGGGGCTTGCTCTGGCAATTTGTGACGCAGGTGATAAGTTTTGCGGTAGCGCCATTTGCGATGGTCTATTTCTATACTATGTACCAAGATCTTGTTCGTATCAAAGGAACTTCGCATGTTGTTGAAAAGACCAAAGCAGCATGGTTCAACATGATGTTGATTGGACTCAGTGTAGTGGCTATAGTTGGGGTTGTGTTTTTTGTTGGTACAGCGATGAGTACGCTTGAAGACACATCATATGATACGCAAATTGAGTTTGATGATGCTGATTTCGAATTTGATGAAGATGAGTTAGAGCGCCAGTTGCAGCTGTTAGAAGAGCAGTATGGTGATGATCTTGAGTTTGATATTGAAGCATCGCTGCAGTAGCATGCTGAGCATTGAATAGCAAAAAACTCCTGTTGATCCAGGAGTTTTTTGCTAATACTAGAGTTTTTTTAGTTTTGATATGGTAGGTATTGACAAAAGTTTAGTTATGTGTAATAATACTATATTACATGTATTGTACTTTAAAAATAATCCAGCAGCAGTTCGCTGGGAAACTGCGAAACACCGGATAACTCATCAGAAGGGAGGGAGACTAAAGATGATGTCAATTTTGCTGCGCAAAATGTCGATCAAATTGACTTTTGTGCAAACATCGCGGTAGCTCTTACATTATTGTTTTACCGGAGTAAAAAACAGTAATGTGTTAATGGGTGCAGAAGAGCCCAAGCGATCCGCACAAGCTGAAAAAAAAGCCGCCGACGAGCGGTACGCTACCCAAGGGAACATTTGGGCACTCACTGGCGTTCAAAAGTAACGCATAGTGCTCTGACCTGCAGGTGGCAAAAATAGCTCTGACCGAGCACTCGACCAAAGATAACGTACACGAGAAACATGTGGGGACGATTACTGGTCGAGTTTTTTTTGTCCAAAAAATTGTAATACTTGCACATATTGATGTTACGCATTGCGGTAATTGTGTTTACTTTTTTACGTATGGTAATGATTTTGTGTGGTATACTGACATTGTATACTATTTGATAATACAGTAATGTCACAACAAACTATTATTTTGGGCGGGGGGGGTTTTTGGTGTATTGAAGCAACCATGCAATTGCTGCGAGGTGTTGTGCGCGTTACTTCAGGGTATGCTGGAGGCGTTTCGGAGAATCCCTCATATGCGCGTGTTGCTTATGGCACGGCAGACCATGCAGAGGTTGTTGAGGTTATTTTTGATTCGGAAGTTATTGCACTTGAAACAATTTTGAGTGCTTTTTTTACTGTTCATGATCCAACACAACTGAACCGTCAAGGAAATGATGTCGGGCCTCAATATCGATCCATGATATTGTACACCACTGACCAGCAACGCATTGGTATTGAGAAATATATTCAAGAACTGGAAGGCGCAAACACATTTCATGATCCTATTGTTACAGAGGTGAAGCCACTTGTTCAGTTTTTTCCAGCTGAAAAAGAACATCAAAACTATTATCAGAATAATCGAGGACAAGGCTATTGTCAGGTTATTATTGATCCAAAAATTGCTCAGTTACGAAGTCATTTCTCTGCCTATTTGAAAAAATAAGTTGCTTATTTTTTTTAT
>JAUIEQ010000009.1 GCA_030429785.1 bacterium | reverse complement strand
ACCATGTAACAGTCTGAGAAGCAGCGTCGTAGGAAACAGCACCCCAATTGGATGAACGCACACCATCCCACAAAACATTATTCGGCAATTTAGTCTTGATTGTCATTGTCTCAGCAGCTGAAGCTAATACATTCCACTGAATTCGATACGTAGTCTTCTCACCAACTTCAGGCGGATGCGGACCTGATCCTACTTGCTCGCCCTCATCACTAAAATACTGAGCGCTTGTACGCCATTGAGCTGCGGTCATGACAGCGATATCGCGGATATCATTTGTATAAGAAATCTGCTCCGCGTCATCTCCCTCGCCTAGTTGAGCAGTGAATTGAGATGAAATTGTTGCTCGAGAAACAGCAACTGCGCTCGCAACATCAAATGACACATCAACTGTCACTGTTGCGCCTGGAGCAATTGATTGCAATTGTGGATTGTTCTGATAATCGATTACTATATCTCCGTTCACCTGATCAAAGACAACATTATAACTAGAATCAACAGATACTACATCAGCAAACCCAGCGGGGACGTCAATGCTCCAAGATCCATCGAGCAACTCCGACGAAGTTATATTTGTTGCACTCAATAGCATGTTTAATGGCTCGCCAGCACGAATTTCATCAAGTGTTTTTGATCCATTCACCAACACATCAACTTCCACTTCATCCCCAATGACAAACGTTACGTACTCACCTTCTTGTGTAACAGCAAACTGGTCAGATGCAATACTGCCATATTGCCATACTAGCTCTTCTTGACCTTGACTTCCTGCTGCAAACAAGCCTTTGATTGAAAATGTCTCAGTTGCATCAGGACCCAAACCATCGAGATCAAACACCAGTTCACGACCTGTGTCAGTTTCTTCGATAGATGTCTCGGGACTAATCGTCACCTCAAGTAATGAATCAGGCAACTTCACAATGAACACATCGTCTCGCAAACGATCATCAGTTTGATTGGCAATCGAGAAATTCCATTCAGCTTGACTCAATGGTGTCACATCTATTGGACCTGCTATAACCACATCGAGTACTGACTCACCGACTGTCATAACATGATCAGCATTCACAAAAAAGTCGGAACTAAAATTAGCCAGCTCATACACGACTGTCGCACCAACTGTTTTGCTATCTTGCTCAACGCCAAATAATTGCGCTCGTACAACAACCTCCTGAATACCATGCACATCCACTGAGTCAAACACCCAGTTAGTCATCGTATCGTTCTGCGCTTTAGGGAACGTTTCAATAATTCTCATACCTGCCGGCCATTGCACTGTCATTTCCAAATGCTCAAGCGCAACTGACTCATTATTAGTGATTGTGAGTAGCAACTCTACCTCCTCGCCTGGTGTGACTGTATCAGGCGCGTCAATTACAAACTGCACACCGCCTACTGAAGGATTTGAGACTTTGAAAACCCACCACCCATATACAAACGATGCGAAAGCGCCAACAAAAATAATAATCATTAACCACCGAACATGAAAAGCTCGTTTGGCTGATGATCTTCTTTTTTTATTCTTTCTTTGTTGTTTTTGTACTGCCATATGTGATAGTTCTTTATGGTGATCAACGTATGTATCATCGAATTCATTTTGGTCAGGATGCAGCTCTACATATTTCTGTCGTAGCTTCCTGTTTCTATTTTTTTTTGATAGTGTTTTCCAGGATTGTCTATGTTGCTTAGTCATATATTACACAATAACACTTTCTTGATAGACACGCATTCCGCGTAATTCAAATTCAGTTAACTGCTGGATATACAACACTAGGTGTTGAATACAAGCTGATGTATCCCGAATAGTTTGTATAAATATCAACATTTGCTCAAGCCAAAGCTTTTCTGACTGCGCACTCCGACATGAACGTAGTAGCTGATGCACAGCCTGATTGCTGTGCGTATCTGCAGCATTATATTCAAATCCAACCTTAGCAAGCAATCGACAAATTCCAACCAAAACAAACAATTCACTAACCACACGCTCCTCTGCCGTATCCAGCACAGTCAACCACGCAATGCACAACTCATATACTCCCGGATCACTATGTTGTTCTGCAGATAATATATTAATACTATCAAAAAATTGTAAAGCAAGCATCCGTTTGCGAAGCACTGTTTCTACACCTGCAAACCGTTGTGCAATTTTGATCCCTGCAACAATATCAAGTCGTTTCCCCGGAGCAATCATAATCTCACACTCGGCCAACAAATTAATAGGACTAACAAGCTTCGCTTTTATCTTTTTGCCCCCACGCAATAACGCTGTAACTTTACCATGGTCTGAAGTGTACAATACAACTATTCGATCGTCGCGCATAAATGATTGCACTCGCAATGGAACAGCTCGAGTGAGATACGTTGACATATGCGTTACGATACTTTGCGCACACTGATCTGAACCTCTTCATCAGCAATTGAAACAGTTGTTTCAGCATCTGGCTTTGCATGAATAGTTGCTATAATTTCTTTTGCTGCAGTTACTTGCATCAAATCATTTGTATGCGCGTCCATCATATCCTTTACAGCTTCTTTGCCAGGAACAATCGCAATACTGACGACATCATCTGGCGTAAGTTTTGCTGCCTTGCGCAGGCTATTAATATGTCGTACCACTTCTCGCATAATACCCTCGCGTGCCAAGTCGGTTGTAATGACTGTGTTTAATGCTGCTAATGCTTTTTCAACAACCCAGTCCTCACCTTGGGGTAATGTTTTTGCTTGAGATACCTGCTTAACATTCACCCGCGTTGCAATCACATCTCGCAAATCAGCAGGAATATCACTCGCAATCACAAGCTCAGATAATGGCTGACGCACCTTAATTTTTGCTTGAGCTCGCAATGCTAACACACGCTCAATAATCAGATTCAGCTCGCTTACTTTTTGCAGTACGTCTTCTTTGACTTCTGGAACAGCCGGCCAATCAAGCATATGCACAGATGTTGCTTGCTTTTGGGGCATTTTTTGGTACAAATACTCAGCAAAAAAAGGAGCAAACGGAGCCAATACAGTAACTACTGTTGCTAAAGCATAGTGCAAAACTGCTACAGCTTGCGCCTGTGCTTCACCACCTCGCTTGAATCGATCTCTACTATACTGCACATATACCGTTGACAACTCATTAATAAACGTAATAATTTCACGGCCAGCAGTCGTTGGATCAAATGCATCAAGATGGTGTGTAACAACTTGCACACATTGGTTAGTGCGCTCATACAACCATTGATCAAGAATATGCGTACTTGTTTTGGGATCTGGCAAATCATCAGATGACTTCGCATACAATTCAAAAAAAGTATACACATTTGAAAGAATCAACCAATTCTTTTTGACAATCTCCTCAACCGCTCGCGGATCAAAGTTCTTGGTTTCCCCTGGCTGATTCATAGTATAAAACAACATTCGCACAGCATCAGCCCCATATGCCTCCATCATCTCCCATGGATCCACGATATTACCTTTACTCTTTGACATCTTCTTGCCATGCTTGTCGTTAATATGTGACAGACAAATAACGTTTTTGTACGGAGCTTTTCTGCCTTGCAATGTTGCAACTGCTAAGAGCGTATAAAACCAACCACGCGTTTGATCAATTGCCTCACAAATATAATCAGCTGGATACAACGCATGCTCGCCATCAAGCAATGCTTTGTCTGCAAATGGGTAATGATACTGCGCATATGGCATCGCCCCTGAATCAAACCACACATCAAGCACAGCCGAATCTCGAGTTAACAATTGATCTTTTGAACCTTTGAGCACAACCGCATCAATCACCGGGCGATGCAAATCAAAATCATTCCCATCATGATCTACAAAAAATTCAAATGGCGCTGCGCCAGGCTTCGTACGGTTGGTTTTGAACAAGGCATAGGTAGCTCGAACTGACAGTTCTTGAAAAGCTTGCAGCATCGCTACGATGTTGCATTGATGTGCCACTACTACAACGGTCTTGCCTTTGTGTTCTTTGGCTATTTCTTTGAACACCGAAAGTGTTCGCGCTTGCATTTCATGAAAGCTCTCACCTGTTTTTCCAAATTTTGTATCAAATGCAGCTTGGTCATTTTGTTGCCACGGTTCGTTGTATTTTTTGTAATACAGATCTGCATGACGTTCATCACGCGTCTTGCCTTCCCACGCTCCAGTAGATTGTTCACGCAACCCATCGTGTGTCACAACTTCTACGTCAAGTGACGTTCCGATGATATTTGCTGTTTGCTGAGTACGCTCAAGCGGTGACGCGACAATCATATCCACAGATTCTTTGCTGAGCCACCTTGCATACTGCTTCGCATCTTGCTCACCTTGTGGTGTAAGCGGATATCCCTCAAGCACAGCCGTACTGATGCTGTTTACATTGTGTGTTCCTTGACCATGACGAACCATCAAAATACGTGTCGGTCGCGTATCGTGTGTTGCCTTGGCAAACAGTTCGTTGCGCGAACCAATCACTGCTATTTCAGAACCATCTTCATTGCTCCACACTGGCAGTGGCGTACCCCAATATCGTTCACGAGACAATGCCCAATCCTTAACCCCATCAAGCCACTCACCAAACCGACCGCTCTGTATATGTGATGGCACCCAGTTAACTGATTGGTTGTTTTTTTGCAATTGGTCACGTAATTTTGACATAGCAATAAACCACGAATCCTTAGCGTAATACAATAACGGCGTGTCACATCGCCAACAATACGGATAGTCGTGCTTGTATTGTGCTGAGGCAAGCAACAAGTGATTGTGCTCAAGATAATCCAAAATCAACTGAGTAGTCTTGTTCTCAGTCGGCTTGTCTTTGTGCTTGACTGGCATGCCATCTAATGACTGTAAAATATCATAATGAGCTTGTTGAAGCACTGCAGCATCTTTTGATTTATTCAAAGCGGCAGCAAAATCAAATTTCCCTTCAGTAGTTACGGTATGATATTTTGGCAACCCAACTGCTTCACCTAACTGATAATCATCCTCACCATACATCACAGCTGTATGCACGACTCCCGTACCATCAGTTGTGGTCACAAAATCTGCTGCAAACACTTTGAACGCATTGTCATATTGCTCTGTAGCATCAGGAATCGCTCCGGGGAATAATGGTTCGTACTCAAGACCGAGCAAATCCTTGCCTTTTAACTTTTGTACTACTTCGTACGCATCCTCACCAAATATTTTATCAGCTAATTCACTCGCTACAACCAGCATCTCTTGAGCCTGATCAGGCATTGCATATTTACCATCATCAGATATTGCTGCATCAGCGTGTATTACTTTCACCAGAACATATTCAATATCCTTACCCACTGCCAAGCCGACATTCCCTGGCAATGTCCATGGTGTTGTTGTCCACGAAAGAATATACACCGGCACGTCACTGCTTGCAATGCTTTTGATTTTCGCTTGTTCGCTGTTGACTTTGAATTTCACAAACACTGATGTATCAACAACTTCCTTGTACCCTTGCGCGACTTCATGACTCGACAGTGCGGTACCGCATCGTGGACAATGCGGCACTACCTTATGTCCTTTGTACAACAAGTCTTTATCATGAACTGTTTTGATGATATGCCAAATGGATTCAATATATTCATTGCGATACGTAACATATGGATCATCCATATCAACCCAATACCCCATGCGCTTGGTGAACTTTTCCCACTCGCCCTTGTACTTCCAAACTGATTCTTTTGACTTTTGGTTAAACGCAGCAATGCCATATTCTTCGATTTGCGGTTTGCCTGAGATGTGTAACTCTTTTTCTACTTGCAACTCAACTGGCAATCCATGCGTGTCCCACCCGCCTTTACGAATAACATGATACCCTTGCATAGTCTTATACCGAGGGATCAAATCCTTAAACGCACGCGCAAGCATATGGTGAATACCTGGCTTGCCATTTGCAGTTGGCGGTCCTTCATAAAAAACAAACTCACCCTTTGGCGAGGGCTTGTCTAATGTTTGCTGAAATACCTGCTCTTTTTCCCAATACTCAAGTATTTCTTCTTCTTTTTTTGGAAACGAAACTGATGCCATAATACTTCACCTAAAGTATAAACGTTGTTATGGTATTTTATTCTTAACCAAAAGTCAATCAGCTTACTGAATACTAACGCGCAGTTCTATTGGGTATTGAACCTGACGCGCCCAGAGTGGATTAAGTGAAAATGTAACCACATCATCTTCTAACGAGCTACTTGCTGCACTGAGCCATTGCTTACCATCAGCATCATATACGGTCGGAGCAACAATGGTCATAGCTGGACTGATAGGACTTGTCGCTACTCGTTCCTGATCAGTCGCGCTCAAAAAAATATTACCATCAATATCAGATTCTGCACGCAAAACATTATTACTCGTCATTGCAAAACTAAAAATCATTGGATGACCTGGTTTTTTAAGTAAAAATGTTTGTTCAATACCCGAGCCAAGATCTTCAATAGCAACATCAACAAAATCGTATGCTTCTGGGTACAAATAATTATTACCAGATGCTACTACTTCAACATCGTTTGATACTAATGGCAAAAACACAATATCCAATTCACTGTTCTGCATTGACGTCCCTTGTGTGTATATGTCTGAAAACGTAATTTTCATGTTCTCAACAACACCCAGTACCTGACCTGTACTCCCACTGAAGTGAATAACTGCCCCACTGACTGCAGCACTTATCAATAACAAACTCACACCCATCGCTATTCTCCTATATCTCAACGAAGACGATAAACTACGTTGAGATGATACACGAGTACGGCGCGATGAACTGACCCGCTTGTGCGGTGCGTGCATTTTTCCAGCTTGCGCAAGACGCAAAATTTTGCCAGTTTGCGATTGGGAAATTCGCTTCACACGACGGCCTGAGCCTCGATTAAAACTTGTAGCTCGTCGCTGTTGTTTTATTATTCGCTTATTTTTTGCCATGGAGAATCGACAATATACAGTGTATAGTATAGCACGTCTTTATAAAAAATATATCCAGATATGAACAATTATATTGAACAGCATTACTGCAGTCTCGTACCACCATTGATTCGACCGCCTTGCAGTCGCGTGTCCCGTGGTTTGCCATTTGCACCATTACTCATCGTAAAATTCACTGTCGTCGACGTCGCACCTTTATTACCCGCATCATCCCAATAGATAATATGCCAATAGTACACTGTCTGGTCTATTGATAATGGCGTACCTTTGAAATACAAATCTGTACATTGCTCGCCTTGTGTACAATTATTCATAGCTGTTCCTGTACCACAACTATCGCCATCTGATGTCCAGACATCCGTTCCCAAAAAATCAGACTGTGTATTAACCTGAATACAATACCGATCAGCAATATCTTGTATATTTGGATCATTAAAAATAGCAGAAAAACGAGGCGTATCAGTTGCTATATTAAATGCTGGGCTCTGATACCGCTCAAGCAACAAGTTGGTTGGCGCAGTCGGATCTTGATCTTCTACCGTAAAAGTTCCACTGGTTGGATTTGAACATGCATTTGTTGCTTCGCCACTATTGTCACACACATACGCATAATAAGTATTTGCTCCAATATCTGATGTAGTGGTTTCATAATTACACAACCCCTCTGGATCACGATTGGTAAACACTGGCGATTCGCACCATGTACCACCTACACAAGCAAGTGTAGAAGTAGTAATGACATTATCTTTACAAACCACAACCTTAATAAGATCACTCGCATCAACGTCGCTCCAATCAACATTCCAGTACACTGCTTGATTGGCTGGCACAGGATCAGGCGCGTCATTCACTGATGTAATTGACGGCTGATTATTGGTAATCACTGTATATGTAGTCAGCTCAGGATAATAGGTGTATGTATCAAGCGAAGTATCGTCAGATTTGATGGTCCGAAAACAATACGTCGTACCATCTGGCGCAGTATTATCATATAATGAAAAATCCCATAATCCATTATACCCTGCTTCAATTTGCTTATTGGCAGCTGTATAGTCATTTAACTCTTCATAGGTCTGCGCAGTTGTTGTGGCGGTTCCATTGGTTGGATCAGTGGATGTACCATAAGTTGTTTCTCCATCTACGCTTGTGTTTGAGTTATAATACGCAATTGCTGTTGCGGTAGTCACATCAGCAAAACTACCAGATGATACAGCTGAACAACTACCTGCGCCGCCTTTTTCAGCAAACTGCAACGTAAACGCGGTACTACTCACCGTCATAGCAGTTGAGGATATATGCAGCAATTGGCGCAATCGAAACTGCTGTCCATCTGACGTGAGTGTTACTGCAGTATTTTGAGTATCAAGCGGCAACCCAAGCGCTGTTGTAGTCGCATACAAACTACCGTCGCTCACATACCGACGTTCTGACTGCCAGTCTTGACCTGACGCATTTTCTGTCCCTGCAATAAACAAAGCTGAATTTGTCACACCGATACCACGCGCAACGGTTGATGCGCTATCACTCGCAACTACTCCACTCGTACCAAAAGAACTCACTAAGTCCCCGGTTACTTTAGACCGTTTTTCAATACGCCAATCAGAATTCGCATCTCCTGCTGCGTAGATATAGTGAGTATCAACATCAATATCCCAAATTTGATTTGTCGCAGAATCGCCAGATACAATACCACTTGTACCAAAAGCAGACACCAAGCTACCATCAGAGATCAAACGCTTTTCAATACGCCAATCAGAGCTTCCTTCAGACCCAGCAACCCACATATGCGTATCGTCTATAAATGCGTCGAGTATTTGTGTACTTGAAGAGTCACCAGTTACCACCCCACTTGTTCCAAAACCAGAGTCAAGCGCCCCAGTAGTTTTGAGTCGTTTTTCAATACGAAAATCAGTGCTACTATCTCGTCCAAAGAAATACACATATGTATCATCTGCTTTCACATCAAAAATTCTATCTGAAGCTGAATCGCCCGTAATAATACCTCCTGTACCAAATTCTGTACCACACTCTGCTGCTGTACAGAGCTCTCCGTCATCAATGGCTCGTTTTTCTATATACCAATCATTACCATCTGTCTGACCACCAATATATACAAAGTCATCATCAACCGCAATACCGCGAGCCAGGCTTGATGCTCCGGCTCCTGTTTGCGTCCATGCGATCGTACCATCACTCTTAGCGATTTTTGCTGTTTGAAAATTAGCCGCACTACCGGTCACATAAATATAGTTCTCATCATCCGTCATTTTATAAATTGTAGACCCTCCTGTTGTTAGCTGACCATCATCGTCAAAATTTGGATCATAGCTACCATCACGAAGTAACCGCTTGTGAACTAACCAATCAGTTGTATCACTACTACCTCCCATATAATAGAACTCATCATCCATAACAAAACCAAACTGACCATTTCCTGTATCATCAGCAATTCTACCAACAGTACCAAACTCGACGTCAATTCCATTTTCGAACCAACGATATGATGTTTGTTCAAGCTCTACTGCATTATTAGTTTCTTCCGTGCCAAATGTCATAAAGTCATCAACATTTGTCTGGTTATTGTATTGAGTTGTGAGCCATGTACTTGACCGAGCTGTATTGGATACCCGCACTTCATCAATAACTCCATCAAACCAGGCTGATGTACCATCGTCTCGTGTTACCGATCCCAACAATAATTCAGCCGCACTGTTTGCAAAGTCAGCTGTTACAGTCTGTGTACGTTTTGCCTGACCATTAATATAGTATGTCATGGTTGAACCATCATGTGTCACTGCTACATGCGTAAAGGTACTAACAGGTGTAGATGTGCCAAATGACTTTGGCGAACCACTCCAATCAAAAACATATCCTCCACCAGACTGAATAACTTCATACGCACCAGCCTTAGCTACAAATGGATGTGCGGTGACTGTTGATGATGCGAGCAAGAAACCTTCAGTGGCACTATTAGTGCCTAATGCTCCATAATAAATTGTCTTACCATCAGAGACAACAGCAGCAGTACTATAATCACCCGCACCACCTTCTGCGGGCAAGCCTGACCCGTCTTGTTCTGATATCCAGGTACTAAAAGCAGAGCCCGATAATGTAGATGATGCAACCTGATAATTATGCGTTGCTCCATCTGACATATGAGCTGTATGGTATAGTTGATCACCTACCAAAACAACATCGTTAAAGTTTTTCTCACTTGCGCCCGAATCAGCTGGATCATTATCATCAGACCATGAATTGAATGTTGAACCGTCTAGCGTTGAAGTAGCTGATTGATACGTAGACGTTGTATCATCTCGACACAAAACAGCATAATACAAGTCTAGACCATTCGAATCCATACCCACACTACAACCCTCATTACCATTCGCACCATCAGGCGCTGGCGCAGTTGCTTCGTCCCATCCGGACCAACTACTTCCGTCAAGATTAATTGTTGCAAACTCAAAATCCTCAGTAGCACCGTTAGCAAGCACAGCTGAAAAATACACTACGCCACCTACAATAGTCATATCAATGCCAGAACCATCAGAGCCACCAACTCCTGTAGGACTACCAGGCGTGATCCAGCTACTAAAGCTTGATTGATCAAGTGTTGAAGTGGCATATTGAAAAGTCGCTACTGATCCGTTATTTCCAAGCGCAGCGTACCAGATATAGTCACCATCAGACTCAACATCAATATCATACCCTTCATCAGGCGCACATCCAGCAACAGCTGTTCCGGTCGACCATGTCAAAAGATCGCCGCTTAACGTTGATGTCGCATACTCAAATGTACCTGGCCCACACATAGCTGCGCCATAATATATTACATCTCCAACAATTGTCATATCAAATCCACTGTATTCACTGTCGCTACTACCATCAGGATCATCCAGATCATCACGCCAATCAGATACAGGTCCTGCCAATGCGGTCACCGTATCAGTACTAATCCATGCCTCTATAGTACCAGCATTAGCAATATCAAGTGTTGCTGAATCAGCAATGGTTACCACATCATTCACTCCATCAAAATCATCAGCTGGTCCTATTTTTCCTATGCTCGTTCCACCCTGCGTTGTAACTGTTACACCCGTTGAATCATTATTATTACTTGTCGAATCAAGATGCGTTCCTGACGATTCATCAAAATGCTGCACCATCATGTAGTTACTATCCCATGTACCTGCAGCGTCAGATTCGTCGGTTGCAGAAGCCTTGCCATAATATATGTATATACTTGTATCTGCTGAAGCATTAACGCTTGCCTCAACCCATGCAACCAACTGACCTGTTGAGGAATCATAATACTCACGCTCAAAATCAAGCAATGTACCAGTATCATCAGCAAACGTAATATCCAATCCGCCAGAATCCTCTACCTTACCACCACTACCTGTGTGAGCGAGCACTGCATCAGTTGTTGTGACAAGCACTGGGAATGTTCCAGTGTAGTCAATCTGACTTGATGCAATGGTAATTTCTTTACGATACCCATATCCACTGCCATACCACGGATCGCCTGGATCGTTGTATGCATATGCTGTTGCGTTGTTCTCCGGATCATGAGGATCAACAAACTCAAACCGCAATGTATGCTTACCCGCAACAGCTGTGTAATGCACGACATTCGCAACATCAGCACATGACCAATTTTCATAAAAGATCACATCATCAGCCAATATCTCAGGCTCACGCTCATCATCACCACAAGCAAGTGATGTGAAAATATCATCATCAATAGTTGCTTGGTCATCTGGGATAATATACAAATCCGCAACACCAGCAGTAGTAAAAAATACCTGCCAATCATCACCTTGTTGTGGGTGTGATTGTACATTTAGCACATCTATCTCAATTGTAGGATCGAGAATCAATGGATACGATGCAGCCGCAACCCATTCGGGGTCAATACTAATACTCAAAATATTTTCATCAATACGCATCGTAACCGCATCATACGAACGCTCGCCAGTCGTATCTTCAATGAACGGTCGTGGTAATGTAAATACTCGTGTCAGTGGTGAAAAACCATCCTCAGGTGTATGCTGGGCTTTATCATGAAACACATAATTACCTTGCTTATCAATTTCCACTACGTAATTTTCAAAGCCTGTCAACGAATACGTGAATACCATCGGATGACCAGGTGCGCGAAACCGAAGCTCCTCTTTGATTTTGTATGTATATTTGGTTTGAATGACGTCTGTGTTTGGGTATGTTTCGCGATATACATAAGTTGCTCCGTCTTGTTCTACAGCCACTCGTTCTCCAGATAGTGGTTGAATCTTTAACGACTGCTCTCCTTTGCTAATTGAAATAGTCTCGGTATAAAACTCAGGTAAATCAATTTCAATTGACTCATACTGTCCCAATATCAACCCACGATCACGCAACAAAAATCCTGTCACAATAACTGCAGTGACTACAAACACAATCCCAACAATACCTAGCGGCTGGCGCACAATAGCTAGCCAGCGCGTGCTTGAATAATCAACACGTCGTGATTGATTTTTTTGTGACTGCCGACTAATCGCTTTGCCGTGGACTGAAATATGTCGAGTATTTTTTTGTGTAGTTTTTTTTCTGAACATTTTTCACATGCACGGTTATAGAACTTCCTCAACACCATCGCCACCTGCGCTGACTGTAGCATCAACTCCTGCCTCTGTGACTTCTGTCTCATCAAGCTCGACTACCACTTCAGGTGTAACAGCTTCTTCTACAACAACCTCCTCTATTTGCTCAATGAGCTCTGGTACTTCCTCAACAGCTTCATTGCTTTCTTCAACAGTTGTAGTATCTTCTTGAACTTCATCTATCACCTCAGCTGGTACTGCTTCAGCTACTAATTCACCCTCGTCTGTCTGATTTTCACTAGCAGTATCAACCTCGTTGTCTTGGTTCTGGTCTTGCTCACCCTCAACCTCTACCTCGGTGTCAACATCTAATACATCTTCTTGCTCCTCGTTCTCCTGAT
>JAUIEQ010000008.1 GCA_030429785.1 bacterium | reverse complement strand
AACTATTGGTGTTGGAATTGTGTTTTTGATTAGTACTTTGTTATTAGTCATTATTTCGGGAGTATGGTCATTGGTATTTTATGTTTTGGCAACGGTTTCATTGGGGTTGTATACAATCAACCTTGATATTTTTATAGAGCGAATATCTGATGATTCAATGACCGGTCGAATTAGAACAATTCGTTTAACATTTGTGAATATTGCGATTTTGATAGCGCCACTTATTATGGGATATGTTGTTGGTGATACAAATAACTACACGAGCATTTATGCTATTGCTGGTATAGTGTTTGTGCCAGTTTTATTTTTGTTGCTCTCGAATAAAAATTTGATAAACGATGGTGCAGTTGCATATCGACAGCGTTCATTGCACAGTTTGCGCAAGTTGTTCAGTGATCGTAAGGATTTGATTAGAATTTTATTTACTGAATATGCGTTGAGGTTTTTTTATGCAATTATGGTCTTGTATATGCCAATTTATCTTCATGAGTCTATTGGGTTTACTTGGCCAACAATTGGAGGTATTTTTACGTTTATGCTCTTGCCATTTGTTTTGTTGCAGATTCCGGCTGGCCAAATTGCTGATAAATTGTTAGGGGAAAAAGAAATGATTGTTGGTGGACTGCTGGCGATGGCAGGATTTTCTGCCGTAGCAGTGTTCCTCGATAGCTCGTCTGTATTTGTATGGGGTGCTGTTTTGTTTATGACTCGTGTTGGCGCAGCGCTGGTTGAGGCTATGAATGAAACGTATTTTTTTAAACAGGTTGATGCTCAGGATATGGATCTGATAGATATTTTTCGAGACATCCGACCGATTGGTTGGCTGACAGCGGCCGGAATTTCGTATGCGTGGTTATTGCAATTTTCAATACCGTCGGTTTTTGTGCTCATGGTTGGTGTATTGGTTGTAGCGCTCGTACCCGCTGTGCAACTTCATGATACGAAGTAAGTTACTGTTTTGTGTGTAATAAGGATAGTTATTATTGTTATTACAACAGAACACAGTAACTTAACAACTCACAAAGAGGTGCGGACATGAGTACAGTAGCGCAGTTAGATTCTGGTTTTGACTGGAAGAGTATTGTGTATTTTATTATTTTTCATTGTGTGGCAGTGGCTTGTTTTTTTGTACCAATGAGTTGGTACCATATCGCTATTGGTATTGGTATGTATGTGATTCGAATGTTCTATATTTCAACTGGCTATCATCGTTTTTTTACACACCGAACCTATGATGCTCCGTATTGGTATCAAATAGTTATAGCTGTTTTGGGATCAACAGCAGTGCAACGAGGCCCCTTGTGGTGGTCAGCTGTTCATGCATTGCACCACGCCAATCCTGACAACACTCACGATAATAGGACTGCAGATCCGCACAAGCCAGAGCCATTTTGGGAAGGGCATATCATATGGATACTGCGAAAAACACATAATACTATGCCGATTCCGAAAAAGTATCAAGACAAAAAGTTGTTACTATTAATTGATAAGTACCATATCGTATTTCCTATTGCATTAGGGGTAATAAGTTTTCTTTTTGGTGGCCTTCCATTGCTTGCAAGTATGATCATTAGTACATTATTTTTGTACCATGCGACTTGGTCTGTCAACAGTTTTGCTCATACATTTGGATCGCAACCATATCAAAATCATGATAATGCACGAAATTTATGGTGGGTGGCGATTTTGACACTTGGTGAAGGATGGCACAATTATCACCACCATCGTCCACGAGACAGTCGGTTTGGTTGGTTTGATCCAGGTTACTGGGGCTTGGTTTTTTTAGAAAAAATAGGTATTATCAGTAATCTTAATCGATACAGCCTATCATAATGCTTGTTATAAGCGCTGAATAATCAGCGCTTTTTATCTTGATCAGGTAAGGGTACTTGTGTATACTACAGTCTAGCTTATAAATCTCATCTACTATGGTAACAACGCATAACAATCAACTTGTAATTCAAAATCTACACGTCTCAGTTGCGGGTAAGGCTATTTTGCGGGGTGCTGACTTGGAGGTTGTACCAGGCAAGGTAGTTGCGCTCATGGGTCCAAATGGCTCAGGTAAGTCAACGCTCGCACAAGTATTGATGGGTAATCCGATGTATGAAGTAACGCAAGGATCGGTATTGTGGCAAGGCAAGAACATACTGGAGTTAGCGGTTCATGAACGTGCTCAACTTGGGTTGTTTTTGTCATTTCAGTATCCTCATGAATTGCCTGGAGTGAATATGTATGAGTTTTTGTCGACAAGTTACAAGGCATTGCGGGGGTTGGATGATTTTGAGCAGCATTTTGAGCAGCGATTAGCATCTGCACTTGAGCATTTTAATTTGAATAAAACATTTCTGGAGCGGAATGTAAATGAAGGTTTTTCTGGAGGTGAAAAAAAGAAATCAGAAATGCTACAGCTAGAATTATTTCAGCCAAAGATTGCGATCATGGATGAGACGGATTCAGGTCTTGATATTGATGCTTTGAAGTTGATCGCAAGTAACATTTCAGCAGTACAATCACCTGATAATGGGTTTTTGGTGATTACGCATTATCAACGATTACTAACCCTGCTTGAGCCAGATGAAGTGCATGTTTTGATTGCTGGAAAAATTGTCAAAAGTGGTGATAAGGAACTAGTGACGGAGCTTGAGCAAAAAGGGTATGAATGGCTAAGTGCTTAGGTTTATGACAAGTAGCTCTACAAGATTTGCTGTGGTCGAAATCAAAGCTTTTCAACACAAAGGGCATAACATAATTGAACTAGCTGACAATCAGGTCATTGTTCAAGAAAAAAATATACAAGAAATTATATAAAATATGACAGTTGACGTACAGATCGATACGAGCAAATATTCATTTCGCGACAGTGAAAAACCAGTCTTCAAAACTCCCAAAGGTTTGAGTGAAGCAGTTGTTCGAGAAATTAGTCGCCAACACGATGAACCTGCGTGGATGCTTGAGCTGCGTCTTAAAGCGCTTGAGATTTTTTTGCAACAACCCATGCCAGAATGGGGTGCTGATTTATCTGACATTGATTTTGATGATTTGCACTATTACATACGACCAAGCGAACATCAGTCAACGAATTGGGATGATGTTCCTGAATATATCAAAAACACATTTGACCGCTTGGGTATTCCTCAGGCTGAACGCAAGTTCCTTGCTGGGGTTGGTGCGCAGTACGAGTCAGAAGTGGTGTATCATAATTTAAAGAAAAAATGGACTGATCTAGGTGTGGTGTTTTGTGACATGAGTGAAGCTCCGAAATTATATCCTGATTTGGTCAAAAAGTATTTTGCAAGTGTTGTGCCATTGGCAGATAACAAATTTGCTGCGCTTAATTCCGCGGTGTAGGCAGGAGGTAGTTTTGTGTATATTCCCAAAGGAGTGCAAGTCAAAGAACCATTACAGGCGTATTTTAGAATCAACGCACCGCAAATGGGTCAGTTTGAACGTACGTTGATTATTGCGGACGAAGGCTCAAGCGCTCATTATATCGAAGGTTGTACAGCGCCATTGTATTCTCAGGATTCATTGCATACGGCCGTGGTTGAGGTTGTTGCTTTGGCTAACTCACAAATTCGTTACACAACAATTCAGAATTGGTCTCAAAACGTATACAACCTTGTTACCAAGCGAGCTGTTGCGTATAAGGATTCATTAGTCGAGTGGGTTGATGGAAATCTTGGTTCAAAAGTCACTATGAAATATCCATGCGTCGTTATGAAAGAAGAAGGTGCGCGCGCTGATATTATTTCGGTTGCATTTGCTGGCAAAGGACAGCATCAAGACGCTGGTGCAAAAGTAATTCACTTGGCTTCAAATACATCATCAAAAGTAGTCTCAAAATCAATTTCAAAAGATGGTGGTAGATCAAGTTACCGAGGACTCGTGCGTGTTGCGCCGACTGCAGCGCATTGTAAGGTAAAAGTAGAATGTGATGCATTGTTGTTGGATGAGCAGTCACGTTCTGATACCTATTCAAGTATGAAGATTGACAACAAACAGGTGCAGATTGAGCATGAAGCAACTGTGTCAAAGATAAGTCAGGAGCAATTATACTACTTGATGTCACGGGGTTTAACACAAGAAGAGGCAGCACGTTTGATTGTGGCTGGTTTTATGGAGGTATTTGCAAAAGAGTTGCCAATGGAATATGCAGTGGAACTTAATCGATTGCTGGAAATGGAAATGGAAGGAAGTGTGGGGTAAGGTTTTTATATAACTTCTAAATCGTAAGCTCTAAATCCTAAATAAATTTGAATATCATAATTTTTCAATATTCAAACATTTTTTAGAGTTTTTATTTTTTGAATTTTGGTACTGTTTAGAACTTAGGTATTAGTGCTTAGTATTTTTGATAAAAAGGTATGCAAGAATTACAAAAAACGCAAAAGCAATTAGAAGAAAAAGCACATGACTTATCTTGGACTCGTGATGTCAAAACATGGCCTTGGGATGACTTGCTTGATGCGCCAGTTGATGAGCTACAGGCTATTAATGTAGTCAAGCAACTCAAACGCAGCAGTGATGATCAGCGTCCAAAGTTCAAAGTAACAACTTGGTCTGATGCACCGCGGCGTTTGCAGAACCAATACTTACAGTCATTACATGATGTGTCACTGCACAAAATTGACATGCTGCAGCGATCATTGTCGAGTAATGTTATGTTTGTGCATGTTTATGAGGGGCAAGATATTAGTCTGGAATTGATGAATACGTTTTTTGCTCAGTGGGCAACTGTTGTTTTTGTAGTAGAAAAAAATACTCGTCTTGCTTTGCTTGATACTCATGTAGTACCTTCGCAGCAGTTTGGGGCGTACTCATGTGTTTTTTTCTTGGCGGAGCACGCGCATGTTGAGCATATTGTGCGTATGGCAGATGGGGCATCGTATCATAGCAGTGCCGTATTTTATCTACAAGACCACGCTCAGGTCAAGATTGTTGCGCTTGGTGAGTATGCAGGTGAGTATGCATACCATACATATGCATGTCATCATGTTCGCAAGCATAGTACTGCAGATATCGTACTTGGTGCTCAGTTCACTGGCCGTTCTAAGTCGCTTATTCGTTTGATAAATAATCACCTTGGACAGCATACGGGTGGTGATATTGTATTCAAAGGCATTGGTCGCGATACAGCAAAAGCAAAAATTGATGGCTGGATCATGATTGGTGCGGCAGGTGAAGATACGCATTCGTATTTACAAGAGGATGTGTTACTGGCTTCAGAAAAGGCTAGTATTGTGGCTGAGCCAAATCTAGAAATAATCACTAATGATGTGAAAGCAAGTCATGGCGCAACACTTGGTACAGTTGATGAACAGCAGTTATTATATTTGCAATCAAGAGGCTTGACCAAGCAAGCTGCTGAAGATTTGATACTACGCAGTTTTTTGCGTCCGATCACAGAGTATATTACCAACAATCAATGGCGGGAAAAAATTACTCAAGATTATTTTGGCTAAAGTAAGACCTTGTTTCTGTGGATAACTGTGCTTGCACGAATGCCATAATCATATACAATATATACAAGGTACATGGATAAGAGAAGAAAAGGTTTCGAGAGATATAGGAATCTGAATATCATCAAGTATTGTATTTAGATTTCCATATCTCTCAAATAAAAAAACAACAAAAAACAATCAAATAAATAAAAACCTTTTCACAAATAAATCTCTTACCCAATCAACAAACTAAACAACCATGTGCCTCTCCCAAAGCATCTGCGACACTGTCGGAGATTTTTTGGTTGAGGAATATGAGAACACAATACGAACAATTAGAATACGAGTATTACGAGACGTTCTGGCAGTCACGTAATAACGGTTTTTCGTCAAATGAAAACCATTACAGTTCTGCCATTGCTTTCCCTGGAGTGGTTGATTTTATTGCATGGCTTAGTGACCAAGACAGGAAGCCGCGCACAGTGCTTGATATCGGGATCGGTAATGGTCGCAATGCAGTCGTGTTCGCGCAAGCAGGCTATACAGTGACTGGCATTGATATAGCACCAAGTGCTATTGAGATTGCACAAAAAAATGCAGCAGAAAATAACGTCACCTATACAGCACGTGTGCAGAGTTTTTTTTCATATACGCCTAAGCAAGCATTTGATGTGGTGGTTGATTGTGGGCTATTGCATCATGCACGCAAACAAGAGTGGAGACACTATCAAGAACAACTCGATCGTGTTTGTGCTCCTTGTGGGTATGTTTTTTTGAAGGTGTTTAGTAGTGCTTCGCCATATCTTTTTGAGCGAACATATGGCGCACGCAATTGGACGCTGTATGAACAGCACTATAATCACTTTTTTACTGACAATGAACTGGAGCTAATATTGGGCGATCGGTACACTATTCATGAGCAATATTATTTGCCAAAATCAGATTCAGGAATTGTGTATACCGTTATTTTTGCACAAAAAAAATCCTGACTAAGTCAGGATTGGGGTATACTTGGTTTTAGTTAGTCTGATTTTGAGTCCTTGTGGATCACTTCTCTTTCCGCTTTTTCGCGGTCAAAGATTTCGAAACCGCCATCTTTGCGGACTCGTATATTGTATCGTCCGCCTTGTTGTGGTTTATTTTCTGGGTCAATGGCGTGCTTGCCTTCTTCTTTATTGTTCATTTTGAATGTCTCCATTGTAGTATGGTTATGTATTCGTTAATGTGCTTATGATTTGGAAGTATAGTCAATGATTGTTGGCTTGTCAATATATGCTGCTTGTATGTGTTAAGAATACGTGTTATTTGCTATAGTACAGCTATGTCTCAACAACTAAAAGATACTTTTCCGTTATTGCAAAACACTCAGCACAAAGGTGATCGATTTGTGTATCTTGATTCAGCTGCAACAACGCAAAAACCAGCCACTGTTATTGCTGCAGAAAAAGCTTGGTATGAGCGGTTTAATGCCAATATTCACCGGGGATCATATGATTTGGCTGAGCAAGCAACCAAGTTGTATGAGCAAGTGCGTATCAAGACAGCGCAACACATCAATGCAGTAAGTCCCAAGAGTATTGTTTTTACCAGTGGTACAACCGAGAGTATTAATATGATTGCTCGCGCTTGGGCTCGGCATGTTCTGCAGCGTGGTGATACTATTGTGTTGACTGAAATGGAACATCATAGCAATATCGTTCCATGGCGGTTGTTAGCACAAGAGCTTGAATTGCATATTGAGTACTGGCCTATACAGCGTACTGGTGAGCTGCAAGCTGTTACTGAAATGAAATCCGTATTGCAGCAAGCTCGGTTGTTGTGCATTACACATGCTTCAAATGTGTTAGGGGTGATTAATCCGCTGGAGCGTATTATTGCAATGGCACATGAGCTTGATACAGCGGTGGTAGTAGATGGCGCGCAAGCCGCGGCTCATATGCAACTTGATATGCAGGTGTTGCAGCCTGATTTTTATTGTTTTTCAGCTCATAAAATGCTGGGGCCAACTGGACTTGGCGTAGCGTATGTGGATCACAAGCACTTTGGTGCAATACAACCGTTCTTGGGTGGTGGAGAAATGATACAACAAGTAACCAAAGACAAGCTGACATTCAAGCCAATGCCATGGTTGCTCGAAGCAGGCACCAAGCAATTGGCGCAGGTTTTTGCATTTGGGGAGGCTCTTGATTATATGCAAAGTATTGGTATGAAAAAAGTTGCGCAGCACGATCGTATGTTAAGCGCGTATATGTATGAGCAGTTGCGTGGAGTTGATGGTGTGCGAGTTTTGGGATCCTCTAGTGAAAATCGAATCGGGATTGTGAGTTTTGTGGTTGATGATATTCATGCGCATGACTTGGCAACGCTTTGCAACGACCATGGTATTGCAGTGCGCGCCGGGCATCATTGCGCAATGCCGTTACATGATGTACTAGGAGCATCTGCGAGTGTTCGTGTGAGTACGCATATTTATAATGATAAGGCTGATATTGATTATATGGTAGAAAAATTAAAATTGATTATTAATGAGTGGAAGAAACTTAATTCCTGATACTTTTTGGAAGCTTTTTAGTATTTATATTTATTTAACAAATGGTTACTAAGAAAAAACAAAATAATATTTGATTTACTTTTTAAAGTACTATACAAGTATGAGCATCTATAATCAAAAAATATTTAAACACCTCCGCCATCCAAAGAACAAAGGCAGGTTAGATGCGCCTGATAAAGTTTTTGAAGGGTTTAATCCATATTGCGGTGATCGACTGGTTTTTGATGTGCTGTTCTCTGATGAAGGGGTTATCAAGCAAGTTGGTTGGCATGGTGCTGGATGTACGATTTCCCAAGCATCGGCAAGTATTTTTTCTGAGCAGTTGATTGGCAAGACCCTTGATGACGTCATGACTATTGCTCATCAGGATTGTATTGCAGCATTAGATATTGAGCTTTCTCCCTCGCGTATCAAATGCGCGCTGCTACCATTGTATACGCTCAAACAAATGCATGATGTTGAATAACCCTCGATGTGTTCGAGGGTTTTGTATTATTGTATTGTTTTTATTTTTTTGGAGCCGATACGGGGAGTAGTATTTGATACTTTTTTGCGTAATGGTACGCGAGATTATTGAGCGGCCCAGTAGCTGCGACTATATAGAACAAGGCTTGTGTTTGCCACGCTATGGCAACCGCAAAATAATAAAAAATAAAAATGCACACTAAGGCGATAATTGTTGCTACAGACACGTGCAGCTGCCCGTTTTTGTTTTGCCATTTTTGTACACAGCCAGCGCAGCTGACAATTCCGAGAATGAATGCAAATATGGCACTACTAATTGTGAGATTTAGAAACGCAAGTGGTGTTCCAACCATGGTAAGCATCCAAAGAACCAAGCCGTATGGCTCTAGTTCTGCAAAAAATGATTTTATTGTACGCATTTTTCACCTCCTGTTGTAAATGTTCTGTTAGCTATTACTATTGTAGAATGTTTTATTGTGATAGCCAAGGCAAATTAGGTTATCCACAATTGACTTTCGGTTTTTTTTCGGTATACTGTAGTTATATTATTTTGGCTCACAATATATGGGAGAATCCCTCACAAAACGACAAAAACAAATCTTTGATTTTATTCAAGACTTCTTGCAGCGCAATGGGTATGCGCCAAGTTATGAAGAAATTGGTGATCATTTTGGGCTGAGTTCTTCAGCAACTATTCATCAGCACATCGAAAGCTTGCGTAGTAAGGGGTATTTGAAAAAAGATTTTAATACCAAGCGTTCATTGGAACTTGTTCCTTCAATTGAGGAATTTGCAGCTGCTTGTCTGCTGCCGTTGACTGGTTTGATTACAGCTGGTGAGCCAATTGAAGCAATTGAAGAACATGAAACAATAGCTGTACCAAGTGAGCTGGTGGTTAGTCAGTTTAATACATATGTTTTGAAAGTGCAGGGAGATTCGATGATGGATGATGGTATTTTGTCTGGTGATTATGTTATTGTTGAACGCAATCATTCTCCCAATGATGGTGATATTGTGGTAGCGCTTTTGGATAATGCGTATGCTACTTTGAAGCGGTTTTATCGAGAGGCAAAACGAATTCGATTGCAACCAGCTAATGGTAAGTATGAACCAATTTTTGTTAAGGATGTCTCGATTCAGGGGATTGTGAGAGGTGTAATTCGTAATTATCAGACAGTGTAAAAAATGTAATCGAGAAATATTTACATAAACAAAACGCCCGCAAGCTTTGGAACACTAGTCGAGCGTTTTGACACCGGGTCGTGTGACTATTTTGGTCACTAATGTAGGTGTGTTTTTATTATAAGATGTTTTGCTGGTTTGTAAAGCTAGTAGGTTATATCACTATATGACTTTCTGTCTTTATTAATTAACAAACAAATCCCATGCCAATCAAACAATACAAACGTTCCTATAAGAGCTTTACACTCAAACGAAAACTATCTCTTGATAAAGTGCATTATGGCACTACTCCCAAAAAAAGTTTGTACGCACTATCATTTGGCCACATTAAGTCAATTCGCAAAGCAACGCGGGTGCGACCGCAATACATGTGGCAAGCATATTGATGCAGTAGAGTGGCTGCTTGTGAATTGGGCGATTGTTTGTGTTTGATGATTTTTTAATTTTTTATATGCATGAAAAAATTAATGAACACATTGAGGTTTCTGTAGCGTTTTTGCACAACAAAGTTATCCCTCGCAAATTTGTTTGGAATAGTCGGCTCTACACTATTACGCAGCTGACAATGGTTCATCATAAATATATTGGTAGGGATAAAGTGTATTACTTTTCTGTGAGTGATGGAGTTCAGTTTTTTCGTTTGGCTTTTTCGACCAATAATCTCACATGGACCTTGGAAGAGTTGTATGTGGAATAAACCTCAACAAAACAAGATTGTGCTACTGCTTGATATGAATAGTTATTTTGCTAGCGTTGAGCAGCAGGCCAATCCATTGCTGCGTGGCAAGCCAGTTGGTGTATGCGCATATTTATCAGACAACGGCTGTATCATAGCAGCTTCTATTGAAGCCAAGCAACGAGGTGTCAAAACAGCTATGCGAGTTCAGCATGCGCGTAGGCTGTGTCCTGATATTGTTTTGGTAGAAAATGAGCCAGCTAAGTATCGCATTGTTTCCAAGGCTATTTTTGTGCTGCTTGCTGAATATTCAGATAATGTTTCGCCTTATTCAATTGATGAGGCATTTGTTGATTTGACTGGCTGGGTCGCTGATATGCGTGAAGCAGTTAGTGTTGCACAAACAATCAAACGTCGCATCAAGCAAGAAATTGGTAGTTGGTTGCAATGTTCTGTTGGAATTTCGTTTACGCATTGGTTGGCAAAGTTTGCTGCAGAAGAGCATAAGCCAAATGGTTTGACGGTTATTGTTGTGGATCAGAACGACCCGCTGTTTGATATTGATCAAGATGCTTGTGCAGTATATGCGCATACGCACGTGTTTGCTGGTCGACCGTTGCAGCATGCGTGTGGTATTGCTGATCGAATGGCAGCGCGGTTGCAAGCAGTTGGCATTACAGACCTTGGTGTTTTGCAACAAGCTGATCCGCAAAAGCTGATGCTTAGTTTTGGTAAGTATGGATATTACTTATGGGCACATGTGAATGGTATTGAAATCAGTAATTGGATCAAAAAAGAAGGCGCGGTACAAAAATCAGTTGGTCATTCATATTGCGTGCCTAAGCATGTTATGGACAAGGTATACTTACGACAAGTGTTATATAAGTTGTGTGAAAAAACTGGTAGAAGATTACGTGAACAAAATTTAGTGGCGCGATCGATATATAGTGGTTTTAGTTATGTGCAGCCACAGGATGGGCAGTCAATTGTCAAAGGTGAGTGGCAGAGTCGCAAGTTGGCAGTGCCTATTTTCACCACCAAACAAGTGTATGAAGCAGCAGTGCAAGGTCTGAATCAAGCAGTCCTCAAAACCAAAGTCCGTCTATTGGCAGTGAGTGTTAGTTCGCTCAGTCCATTCTCGCCACAATTGTCATTTTGGGGCGATGGTACTACTGACTATGCGTTGGGTAGTGCGCTTGATAAATTGAATACAAAATATGGCGAGTATACAGTGTATCCTGGAATTATGCATGGCATGGGTGATTTTGCACATGATCGTATTGGTTTTCGCAAGAGCGTTTCGGTTGAGCGCTCAGATATATAATTAATTAAGTACTTTTTTATGATCAAATATAACAAGTTAGTTCGTGATGCGATTCCTGAAATTATACGAGCTGATAACCTTCAGCCAGTCATACATATTGCTGATGAGGATGAATATCAGGAAAAGCTACATGCAAAACTACATGAAGAAGTTAATGAGTTTTTGCACGAACCATCTCTTGAGGAGGCTGCTGATGTAGCAGAAGTTGTGTTGGCAATATGTCAGCATTATAATTTGGATACATCAAAGTTAGAAGCAGTACGTTTAGCAAAGCGTACAAAACGCGGTGGCTTTGAACAAAAAATTATTTTGGAAAGTGTAATGTAACAGGCTATTGTTGTCCCAAGTTTTTTTTGCTATAAACAATACAAGTATTAACGATACTAACTATATGTCAAAAGGAATTATATACGGTATTATTGCCGTTATTGTTATTGGAGGTGGGGCGTACTTTGCTTCGCAGCGTTCTGCAGAGACTGATACAATTGCTCTGGAGGTAGAGTCATCAATGCAGCAAGAAGGAGAAGTGATGGAAGAAAGCATGCAGGATAACACAGAGCGCACGATTGGCACAGGAACATTGCGAGGTTTGATGTTGCTTGGGGTGCCGATGCAATGTGACTTTGAGCATCAAGATGAATACAGCACGCAATCAGGAACGGTGTACTTTAGTGGTAATCAAATGCGTGGTGATTTTGTTAGTTCAGACGAAACATTTGGTACATACGAAAGTCACATGATTCGTGATAATGAGTGGTTGTATGTATGGAGTGATGCGTTTGGTAATCAAGGGACAAAGCTTGCTTATAATGAAGTAGAATCAACTGAGTATGAGGATGATCCAAAAGAAAATGTAGACCTTGATATGTCTGTTGATTACGATTGTTCAACATGGAATGTTGATCGGTCACAGTTTGATTTGCCGCAAGATATAGTGTTTGCAGAAATTACTGCAGAGGTACAACAGATTCAAGAAGTAACTCAAGATTTGCAAGCAGCACAGTGTGCGGCTTGTGACCAAATTACTGATGCACAAGGCAAAGCAGCGTGCTTGCAAGCGCTTGGTTGTTAGTCAAATCAAGGCCAATATCAAAAACAGTAGCACATGAGGCTACTGTTTTTTGGTTATGCAGGTACGGCATTTGCACCCATGCGGCTTGATAAATGCATCAACATACTCTTCGCCATAATCATAAGTAATTTCATCACCAGCTCGTATCTTCTTGATAGCTTCAATAAATACTCGACCCTTTCGTATTTCTGGCTCAGCATTTGGTTTGCATGCATGGTTGATATAGCGAGCGATGTTAGCTCGACCACTGCCGTCAATTGTTCGTCGTGAGCTGACTTCAAACAAATATTTACCACCTTTTTCATCGCGTTCTTGGTTGGTCAGTATTGGCCCAACGTACTCGATAATAACCGATCCTTTAG
>JAUIEQ010000007.1 GCA_030429785.1 bacterium | reverse complement strand
AATCGATCAGCATTGGTGCTGCCACCACCAGCAAACACAATTGCCATGTAGTGCCACCCGCTGCCTCGGCTAATATTCCCGGAATAACCACGCTGGTTACCTACATCAGTTGACGAAGCAGCAACATATGCATAAATCGGCCCGCCATCTGACTGCCATTCCAGTATGAATTGATTCGCAGAAAAGTTTTGCGACCAGCGACCCCAGAGCACATTATTTGTTCCGTCTTCGAACTTCACCCAACCTTCAACAGTCAACGAATCAAGACCGTCAAGCTTTGCAGCCAATGGCGTAGCTATCCAACTTTCTTCATGAGTAAATGAATAAGCTGAATGAACAGAGTCGTCAACACCCAAGCCAGAAGCGACATTGTACTCAGTCAGCAGATTGACTTGGTTAGCACGCTTGGTGGCGGTGCCAAGATGTCCATGCATGGACCACAGCCCCAGTGTATTCAAATCAGGCCAAATAAAACCACCATCGCCATACGCTGCATCAAGCTCAGTTTCGGTTCGCGCGACATTGCTTGCTCGAAATGCTCCCAAACTTCCGCCCAACGAAGACGTTGTAATCGACGGTGATTCATATGCCCCAAGTACCAGCGAATCACTTGCACTCAGTGTTGTCAGCGACGACGGAATCGTACCAACATAGGTGAGTGATACGAAACTTCCATCCAAATACACTTTCAACCGATCAGCATTGGTGCTGCCACCACCAGCAAACACAATTGCCATGTAGTGCCAGCCGCTGCCTCGAGTAATTGTTGATGAATAGGCATAGTTTGACCCGCCATCAGTTGACGAAGCAGCGACAAAGGCATAAATCTTACCATTTGGCTGCCATTCCAAAATGAATTGACTGGCAGTGGCAAATTGAGCCCAGCGACCACAAACAACATTATTGCCTGAGTTATCAAATTTCACCCAACCTTCAACAGTCAGTGAATCCAGACCGTCAAGCTCAGATGAAAGATTAGTAGCCAACCAACTGTCACCATGATCAAGCTCATAGGCAGCATGAACAGAATCGTCAACACCCAAGCCAGAAGCGACATTATATTCAGTGAGCAGACTGACTTGGTTGGCGCGCTTGGTGGCGGTGCTGTCATAACCATGCAGACTAAAGAACCCTAGGGTATGACTATCCACCTGAGCACTCAGCGGCAAGATGCAGAGCGCTAAGACAAAAAAAATAGAAGAGCATATTGTCTTCATGAAAATTCTCCTGTGAAATTTGTGTATGGTATGTACTTTCTGTTATCAGCTCCTTTCCAAAGAAATAAACAGAAAGTTTGTAAATGTACTACTGATAATTATACCACAGCGATATTACTTTTGCGCAACACATAATAACAAGCAGGTTATGACAGTCTTTTCCATATCTTTATTCAGAGAATCTTTGCAAAACTAAAAAACAGCCTATTTTCTAGGCTGTAAGTTTTTAAGTTGTTAATTTTTTATATCTCGCGGCAAGCTCTTCCCAACCGAGTCGTACAACCTGCACATCGTTCGCACTACCCCTTTGCTCAACTTGGCAAGTTCGAGACACATACACTTTTCCCGCATTCACACTACCGCAGATAACCAAACGATCCAGCACAAATGCATGCTTCACAGCGTTTGCAGCTCCTCGAATAGTTAATGATCCATATACAGTCGGTGACTTATGGCTCGACGCGGAACCGCGAATCTCCCCGGTCTGTCCCTGAGATTGCTCACGCAACCATGCTTCGCTTGTTTGCGGAGTACCCTTTTTTTGCTGTGACTCCTGCTGCTTTGGCGCTGGATACTTGTCGCGGTACGCCTTGATAAGGTTTTGAAGCGCTTCCGCGGTCATGTTCCGAGATCTTTCATCATCAACTAGAATCCCACATAATTTGAAAAGATCTGAGAGCTGGACAATACTCAACATTGCCAAATCGTCAATTTTCTTTTTGGCCAAATTCGTACCAGCGATCCACTCTCTCATCTCAGAGAAAAGCGCATCTTTCTGCTCAAAATCCAACCCATCAACAACCTGGTCGATTAAAATTTCACGCAATTCCCTTGATGGCTGCATCATTTATGTCTCCTTTGTCTGTGGTTTGTATGTAAAGTTACAGTACTATAAAAATAACAATATAGTAATATAACCAAAATAAAAACTTTTGTCAATAGCAATCAAACCGTATTAAAAAAACATGCTTTTCGTAAAGCAATTTCAATAAAATCAAAAACAGGCCGTTGTAGACCTGTTTTTCTGAAACTACGAAAAGATTTTATAACTGAGCAAAATCTACTTCAGATACTCCCAAACCCAACTCACGCATAACATCAAATGCATCTTGTGGGCGACCAAGGAAATGCAGCTTGTTGTCACGCGGGTCAACATAATACGCTTCCCCATTGGCTTCTGGTCGAATCAAAATTTTGCCCGCTAAATGCGCTGGCGCATATCCGTTGAATGAAGCAAAGTCTTTTTCAGAAACCCCAAGACCAAGCTCTCGCATAATCTTGAATGCATCAGCAGGTCTGCCCAGAAAGTATGCTTCGTTCGTATCTGGATACAAGTAATATGCTTCACCGCTAGCTTCAGGTCGAATCACAATTCGCCCAATCAAACTCAAGCCAATATTCTGCACTGCAATCACGCTTTCCAAATCATGAGCCTCCGCCTCAGTCGAAACTGTTGTTGCCTCAGTAGTTGCCTGAGACTGTGTATTTGTCATCTGCTCAATACCTTCGACACTACGACCAACTGTCAGCCCTGCAAGCCCTTTCTGAACAAAGTGATCAAACAACGATTCAAAATACACTTGATCTGATCCAATATAACTAAATTTAATCAACACAACCCACTCACCTTCACGCACATACAGACTTGCGGCATATGCCTTGGCCTCAGTATTATTATCTTCATCAACAAAACGATACTTCATCATAATCTCATTGCTCAGCTCAGCGGTAGCTGCATAATTCACATCTTCAAAATACCGCTCTGCTTCCAAACCAAACATATCCTCATGTTCAATCTTCACAAGTTCATCGCTCTTAATAAAGTCAAAAAACTCTTGATTGCTCATTGACTGCATCGTTGGTGTCAGCTGATCAACATTTACTCCAAAGCTACTCTCAGGCGTTGCTGGTCGCTGACCCGTAACTGGATTGAATGAATTATTTTTTGACTTGATAGTATACTCATTCGACATGTCCAAACTAAAATACGGCATCTCGTGCACGTACGAATGTGTTTCAACAAATGAAATACCATCGCCATTAATAATCAATGAGTCAATTATTGAATCAATGTCTGAACTGCTGGTTTCTGCAACTCCTGCATACACCGTCAGCAACACAAAATACTGCTTAACTGGAACTAAATACTGCACAACCTCATCACCAGCAAGCAAGCACGAAACTTTTCTTGCCTCAATTTCTGCGACGGTTACCACTTCCGAACCAAAACATCCAAGCGACAACATAATACCAGCAACATTTGCATCAAGCGTCGGAGCAGCATATGTATCAGCAGCAAACCAACTTATATGCACTGCCCCAGCTGAATCACCGAGCGCAGTATCTGCAAGAAAAATACTTCCTTCATCTTCACGAAAAAATTCCCAATCAGTTGGCTTGGTTACTGTGATATACGGAAGCGTATTAATAAATGAGTCACTATCATTAACTGTAGCTTGTTCAACAATCAATGTGTTCATGCGAGCTTGCAATGGCGATACAACACCTGGTGCATTTTTATTAACCTCAATCCAGCTATTAATCGAGGTGACAGCTATAGCATAACCAAGCGAAACATTTGCAGCGCTGGTTACACCAATCACATTACCATCCAAATCAATCAGCGCTCCGCCTGAAGAACCATATGACACAAGCGCATTTGTCTTAATCCAATCAATTCCATTATCGTGCACTGTACCTGTTACTGTACCAATTGCACTTGTAATAGTCGCTCCTCCAACTGCTGGATACCCAAGCGCCTCTACTACATCACCTTCCTGAAAACTTCGAGCAGTTGGTCGCGTTAGTGTATCAAATGAACCTTGCTCACTTACCATTGTGTGACGAACACGCAACAAAGCAATGTCTGTATCTGCGTCTTGTGCCACAAGATCTGCACTGAATGTGCAGGTTGGTTCTTGTGTCGTGCTCTGAGTAACACATATCTGATAGGCTACTGGGAGCTCATTTCCAAAAATATCCTCCAAATGAACTACATGACGGTTAGTCAAAATCAGTCCTTCACTTTGTATAAAAACACCTGAACCTGTTTGTACTGGCGTTAACTGATAATTATCATCTTCATAATATGTGATGATTTTTACAATTGCTTTGTACGCATCCTCCCAAGGAAGTGCAGCCTGCACTGACAGCAATGGCTGCATAACTAGCCCCAAAGCAAAAAGTGCGACAAGTATTGATTTTGCTTTATATATCATAGAAACTATGTATAAATAATTAAGAAATTAAAAAACCAGCTAACCATAATGGAGCCAGAATTATGATGTTGGTTTTGTTTAATTTTCATTTAACCTTAGCCGAAAAGTGATTTTTTGTCAATTGTTGTATCAGAGCACCAGCAACTCACTGACACTACACCTGATCAGCAACAAACTTGTTTTCAAATAAATAAACTGAGGCAAAATAAATGAGCGAATATCAAGCTACGCATCTCGAAATTGCTCTGAAATCCCCCACAGTCCATTGAACAAGCTCAAAAAGTTTTGAGCAAGCTCACAATCTCTCAGCCTGGTAATTGTTCTGCAGCTTAGTGGATTTGATATATAGACAGCATCTTTACCAATAATAATTGATGCTTGATATGCCAAGCCATCTGGCAAAAACCGTATTTCTTTGAGTTGTTTAATCGCATCGATTTCGGTCAGCTGCTTGGCAACTGCTGGTCGGTCAACAAATGGCATGAGTTGTTTTACGTAGATGTCATTATTAATTCTAGTTGTGTTGATTTTTTGAACATATGAACTTTTCAGTACGTTACATAAATTTCCGAGACTCGTAATCTGATATACCTCCTCGGTACCTTGTGTGTACACTTCTTTGAGCAACAATCGAAATCCCTCACGATCATGATATACTTTTATGTCCAACTCATGGTGATTTTTCAAAAAATCACCACTCAGTACAGCAGCAACTTCCTGAGCGTACTCAACCTTGCTTTGCGCTGCGTCAATTAAATTATGAGGATTCTCAGGAGTGATTACTTTTTTTCGTCGTATGTATCCGGTTGATACAAGGGATTGTTTGCGCAATGCCCCAATGTGATTATATACATTGGTGCGACTTAAGCTGGTGCCACGAGCAATATCTGAAACTGATGATGTGCCGTTATCAAGCAAATACAGATACACAGAAATTTCACGTTGCGACAAACCTAATTTTTGTAACAAAAATCTTTTTGACATGCACTACTTTTTAATTGTTAGTGAACACAGCAATAATCAAAAAGAGTTCATAGATCAGCAGCAATCTATTTGAGACAGTGATTATCCTGATGTTATCCGCCTGAAAGAAGTAGTGCAAATAAAATTTGCTAAGATTTGAATATACACTATTGCTAATAACAGAGCAAGTAGATTCTGTTTATTTTTTGTGGAAAAGTAATCATTTTCATTGCAGTACTACTGCACGTACACCGCATCTCCTAGATGATTCATATGCAAAATACTCATATAACAACTCAACACACCAGGCTTTAATGATTACCTTCAACCAAAAAAATCTCAAAAGACAAGTTGTTATTTTGATCAAAAATGCGAGAACTCGGGTATGGCCCGTTACGAAATTGATCGTAAATGACTTGTATACTATTGTTTTCATCAATTGCACGAACTGGGACAGTATCCTCGTTCAAAAAAATAAAATACACCTCCTCTACACCAAACGCTGACATAAAATCATCCTCTTTGAGTTCAAGTAGTTGAGAGTATTGTTCGAAACTAATGATAGCATGACCGTCATATAACTTTCGACGTTCCAGAATCCACATTCCTGCTGACCAGTTTATGCGATCATCATAAACAATCAGTAGCTGCTTGCGCAGTTTGTTGGTATTTTCTACAAATGCATTCTTCTGATACTCTACTACCTGCTTATCAGGATACAGCGAGATCAAAGTAACGGGACTCACCTCGCCTAACAATCCATCTAGATAGTCATCTAATTCTTTGTACCCAACGTAACTCGGACGATCAGTGGCGTGAGTAATACCAGCTATACGTGTTGGTGTTGTAGAAACTTGTGACTGGTATGAAAAATAAAACTCATACGCTATCACGACCAAGCTCAAAAATAAAACGGCTGCTGTGAGTGTACTGCCCTTGGCTTTTGCATACGACAACAGTCCGCTCAAACCAAAGCCTAAGATAATCAAAATAGCTGGCATAATTATACTGACAAACCTAGAACCGCCACCTGCTAAGGAAATTACCACAACCGAAAAAAATCAAATACATCAACACCAAAAACTGATTGCTGTTCTTGGTCCTAACAGTATCTATACAAAAGTACAAGAATGAAACCGAAAACAAAACCAAAAACAACCGTGATGTATTTGCATACAAGTTTTGCAAAATACCTAATAGACTGTTAAACCCAACTGAAACTTCTCTTTCTAATCCTTGAAACACAGCTGGCTGCATACCAAAAACTGAAGATAGTGCGGCATCAAAATGCCCCAGCAAAAAAATAAACGTATACTTTGTGACTAGCCCTAAACCAACCAACAACCCTGTTAAGTAATAGTACTTTGTATTTTCTTGAGCTTTCAAGAAAGCTAAAATAGCACTGAGTAATACTGCTATTAGCAACGATTCAATAAAACCAATTCTCGAAATCCAAACGCTATAATTTGCTACAGCAGCAATTGCGGCAGTTGCCAACGCTGCTGCTTCGTTTTTGATCTTGTGAACAATCTTATATAAAAGGAGAATGGTTACAATTCCTGACAAAGCAAATGGCAAACGTGCTGCAAGAACGTTATTGCCAAACACATTGAAAAAAATATTCTGAATGATAAAACTTAACGGCGGATGATCATGAAAGGATAAGTTTTGCCACCACGTCTTTTCTTCAAACCAACTCACAGGAGTTGATTGCAAATCCTCAGCTGCCAAATAATCAAAATAACCTATGCTGCGGAACGAATTCAAAGCATCGTCTGCGACCATATCATGAGCAGTCAAGCTATACAAACGAAGAAATCCGCCCACAAGCAAAATCAAGCTAAGCACAAGTATGCTAATTTTTTTCTTATTATCCATAACGTCACTATAGCAAATATCGCCTATTATGCGCTACGTAGGCTAATTCAGAAAATAAACTTTCAAATTCAGTTCAAAAAACAAACAGCTCAGGCAGCCGATTAGTAAAGATGTAAATAATTGCAAACGAACCGCTAAAAATAACCATAGATAAAATCAATGACACTCTCATACCGAAAAAGTTCTTTATCGCTAAAATTATTTGACGTATTACTTTTTTCATAAAATATAGTTTATTTATTTTCCTTGATACCATTCTGTCTAAACCTATTCCATGAATCAGCTCTCTTCGAGCTCCTTGGATAATACTTATTCCATCTTGTGTAAGCTTCATATTTTTATCTTAACTTATCATGGCCGCAAGCTTATTTTTAACCCTATTAATCTCATCTAAAGAAAATCCTGTCATGGTGAAAATATCATCTTTAGCTTCTATTACCTCTATAGAAGCTTCGAATACGCTTAATATCTTCTTGAAATTTTTTTCGTTAATCTTTGTGTGTATTTTGAGACTTTCAACACTTTTTTGAATATTTATCAGTTCATGCTTATTTTCGTTCGTTTTACTTATTAGCAAATCAAGTCCAAAAGCCTCTAAAGGTACTGCCAGAACTCTGCTTATCATTTCTATTTCTAACGAATTAATTCTCATAGGTTAGTATTAATTATTTTAATTTGTTGAAACAATCTATTCCTTGATCAGGTTTAAACATAGTAGCTGGCACACCTTGTTGAGTGATCACTAGTGTGTTTGAATCCTGATGATATAACGCATCTCTTCCATTCTCTAATGATCGATGCAAAGTTCCTTCTGGCGCATTATTCACAAAATTATGCGCAGCCTTCACATATTCTACAGAATTATTAAGTTCAGAAAATTCTGACTGATGACTCTTCCAATGCTCTAGGGCACTCGTTACAACGTCGTTAAACTTGTCTCTATTCGTCCAAACTTTTTCCAAATCTGTTAAATTGCTTAATCCCTTGCGTGCAACATCATCAACCCCTGGTGTTCCTAGCCCTAGTATAGCAGCACCTCTCCAAAAACCATTCACTTCTTCACCAGTAATACTTTCACCGGTCGCTGCAATGAGCACATCATCAACTGGAGTATAGGAAAAAAACTCTTTTACTCCTTGAGCATATCCCTCAAGTTGAGCGGTGATTATTGATCGTAAATGCTCACTTCTATTCGCCAAACTGTTAAATCCATAGAATAATGACTTGCTTTCACCATTTGGATCAACATATATCAGCGGATTATTTCCAACATAACTATATGAATTCAAGCTCTGAGGATCGGACAGATTAAACTCAAGACTTAAATAAACAGGATCTATTGATAGCCACCTACCAGTCTTGGCTGGGTAGTAACGTGCGTTTGCATACGTCAAATCTGTATCCCCGTCATATTCATGCCCCGTGAACTTCCGCTCCCATACACCTGCTTCGTTTAAATTTACTTTTTATACTTATACACTCCAGCTGAATATAATACATTCTCGAGCATTTTCTTTCTACTGATGCTATCATCAGCCAGGATATCGTTTACAGCTTGAAACATTTCCAGTGTATGTACCAGACCAATACCATTATCTTTAGCTATAGATACTGATGTTTTCGCAAACAAAGAATTATCATCTGGCGGGCGTTGATCCAATGGATTAAGCCTAAAAGGATTGCCCACTAACAAAGCAAGTGCTTTTGACGGATCATTTGCATCAATAGTTTTCCTTTGTAGTATTTGTCTGAAGTCATGTTTGTGATCAATACAACCACTCTTACCTTTAACTTCAATAAATACTTCCCTGTCATCATATTCACCAATTAAGTCTGTTTCACCTGTGTCCAACTCTAAGCCCAATAAAGCGAAGAATCTTTTTACTGCAATCTCTAACGGCAGCCCTGTTTGCCACAACAAGTCTTTCCATTGTTCTAAATTAGAGTAATCTTCTTCTAATTTTGAGAGTTTAACTTGTTCAGCCTCAATCAACTCCTTTTGTTCACCAATTTTCTGTCTAAGCACATCCTGCCCTTTCACACTAATTTTGCTTATTTCTTCTGGCATAGGTTCTTTACTGCCAGAACTAATATCAAAATTTAACTCCAAGGTTGGTAAAATGTTTTCAATAAAGTATTCCACAAAAGTACTTTTTTCTTTGGGTCTAGGTAAAATAAAAACGTGACCTTCTTGATATGGGGCATAAAATGCAATAGCATGCTCACTCTTATTGTTAGCTATTCGGGTATATACTCCTCCAGGATTTTTATTAAAAATCACATTATGAAAAAAATTACGAGAGATGTTATTAAGTTTATCAATAAAAGGCAAATTAGTTTCAAACCTAACTTCTGAGCCAGGTAAATTTTCGGGACCAACATCTGCACCTAAATGCTTAAGCCAAGTATAGTTATTAGCACTATTTTTAGCGCTAGATACTTTGCCAGCAAAACAAAGTAACACTCCTCCTGTTGCAATACGTTGAGCTAAGATATGTTGATTCTCCACCAACCGAACTGATAACCATCCTTGAACTAAATCCAAATCGCAAATAAATAAATCATGATCAACGATATTGCCTTGTATTTTAACACTACTAGCAGATCTACCATCACCAATAAGCCCATCAACGATTGATTGAGAGCTATTAAAACAGTCGTCTCTAGTATTCAAATCAGTTTTCAACAAATATACTTTCATATTTCTAATTAATCATAATTTTGACCATGAAACAATGACAGTTTAGCGCAGAAATGGCTAAAAGTCCATTGTATACTAGTATATTAATGCCTTTTTGCTAAGTCGAGTTATCGACAGTTTGCCTACTACAAAAACTAGACGAAGTGTCTAGTTTTTGTAGTCTAACTCAACATTAGAGAATTCAGTGTTTTGTCCTTTGCACAAAAATAATCCAACGATCAAGAAAGTAAAACAACCAAATCCCTACGATATTAGCCAAAGCATCTGATAACGAAAAAGCTCTGATTGGGGAGGCTAGTTGAATTGTTTCCTCCGCCAAAGCAAGCATTGTCACTAACACAGGCGCTAGCGGAATCCGTAAACCTCCTAATCTAAAATGTTTTCTGTTTAGTGCCCGATGCAATAAATAACTGAGAATACCCAACAATACTAAATGACCAATGGTATCATAGTAAGGGATGTACCCAATTTCAGTAGGTATAATGCCAGTATATGCTCCAACGATGATGGTGATCAAAATTATCAAGTAAGCTATCAACACACTATGCCAAAATCGTATACGATTCATATGCATACTAATTTAAAAATACTATCATTGTGAAGTCACCCAATACCAATTATCACTAAATTGCTTTTCATCAAATACGTCGCTCAAAAAACCGCCCATTTCTTTTGTTACATAACCATCTGAAGTGTAAACAAAGCCAGAAAAGTTATCCAATATTCCTCTAAAAAGAAAAAAGAAAACTTCTGTTCTTTTCTCGCTATTTTCCAAAACAACTACATTACCCCCGCCCGAAGTAAATGAATACATAAAAGGCAAATCTACAAAGCGATTTCTAGATGTACGTGACTCAAGCTCACCGCTTTTTATCATCTCAACAACTTTTGCTCGCGGAAAGTAATTTAAGTAGTGATTAAGCTCTATATGAAACCCTGTGACCGGCAATAAGAGATAGATAGAAGTTACAATATTCACAACTAAGGCAATGTATCCTAATTTGTTCGGTTTGCGAATCAAAAATCTTGATCGTTGGAAAGAAAAAAGTAATGCTACCAAAAACACACCTGCGATCATAAAATAAACCGGGAATAGGATAATAAGAAACAACATCACATTCCACTTGATATAATCCCAGAGAAAAGCAGCTACTAAAAGCGCAATGGCTAACAGCAGTATGGCTTTGGGTGATGTTATATCTAATTTTGATTTTTTCTTTTTCGCTGATATTTGCTCATTCATACAACCTAGTTTTGCCCAATCCGTTTCTTAGACATTCTCTACTCAATCTCGAAGCCCTTGTTTTTTAGCAACTCTTTCACGATGTCACCTTCAGATTGAAGCATATCTTCAATGCTGTCATACGTTCTGGCTCTATCTTGCTGTGCATCAAACACGTAATAAACATGTTTGTACTGTTGCGTCGCATTATCTAAGGCTGTCGAAATGACAATAACGTTATCACCATCAATTGCGTAATCAATAACAACTAAATGTTGATTTGGGTCTTCTGTTTTGAATATAGACAAGCCACTTTCTGTATAATTAGCTTTTAATATGCAGTAACCATCAACCTCTGCTAGCTTACTCGCGTCAAAAGTGGTACCGCAATCAGACTGGGTTTTGAAAGCCCAAATCGTCAGACTAACATAAAATACAAAAGCTAATAACAGCACAGCAATAACAGTGATTAGTATTGGTAGAAGATTTTTTTTAGTAATTACTTTGTTCATATTTATTCTTCTTTATAAGTCCTTTGAAAATTAACCTGAACATCATAGTTATTAATTGCTCCTGATTGTTGTGCGCCATATGCTGCATTTACAGCTTGATTAACAAGATCGTCTTTAGGATTACCCGAATAATCTCCTCCTGGAGCAAAATCATAGACATCGTTTATGGTAACATCGAGCAACCAGCCATCATCAGACCTAGTACCATTAATTATAATACCTCCATTGATTCCATGTATACTATATTTCAAATCCTGATTATCTTCAAACTCCAAGAATTGGAAATTGTCTGCACTTGAGAGTTGGTTGGTGAAGGTAAATGAATCAACATTTTTGGAATTGTAATAACTAGCAACAGTACTAATGTATCCCGTCAGTTGCTTATCAGAAGCAACATAGTTCGATACAAAAGAATTATTACCAAAATTCAAATTTCCGGGATTGGATTGAGCACTATGTGATAGCATATACCCTGATAGTGGCAAGACTCCTGTAGCCAAAGTGCCGCCTAACCATACACCAGCTCTTTGAATACCTGTTTGTATGCTCTGTTGCACATTAGACGCATAATCATTAACCCTTGAACGCAAACTTTGACAAAAGCTAGACCCGCCACTCGCACTTGTGAAACATTGACCATCTGGATCTATATATAGCAGAGGATTATTTCTAGCATAGGCATAACTATTCATACTCTGTGGATCAGACAAATTAATCTGTACCTTCAGATATATAGGATCTTGTGACAAAAACCTCGCTGTAGCACCAGGGTAATATCTAGCATTCATATACGTCAACCCAGTATCCCCGTCATATTCATGCCCCGTGAACTTCCGTTGTTCATCAAACGTACCATACTGGGTATTAATTCTCAAATCTCCAAATGGATAGTAATCATGGACTTGTGAGACAAATCCATTCTCAGTTGTAATAACACTACTGCCGCTGAGGTGGTCGGTGTGCACAAAGAAAATTGCTTCAGATGATGCGTTGTCTTGTACGTTGGCTATAGCTTGCGCACCTAAGAAAATATGTTTAGTAACTACATCACCTTTCTGGTTGTAATACTTATTCGGGTAATGAGTTGTTTGTGAATCGATTGTTGTTAGTACACGCTGTCCCGTATGATCATATCCATATATTGATGTTGCTGAACTAGTGCCAGTAGGCGTCTCAAATCTTAACTCGTCGATATACAACGAAGTGACGATACTGCTCTCAATAGAGATACCTGCTACAGTTGTTGTACTCATCGTCAAATCGGATACTGGCACACTAACGTCGTACCACGTATCTGCTGCTATTGAACCACCGGTGTAGTTTTTGATTTGGAAAGAATCGATCACACTTACATTTTCATCATACAAAACCATGTAAGGATTCTGACCACCAGTCGAGCCACCGTGGATCGTAAAATCAAGCGTATCATATTCAGCACTA
>JAUIEQ010000162.1 GCA_030429785.1 bacterium | reverse complement strand
ACTACTCAAAAATAGTTTTGTTCATTGTCAACACATTCACATATTCAAAAGGAGTCATATCATGGCTTTTTCATTACCTTTTTTAGAAACGTTGCCAGGACCAGGACAGATTTCTGAGCGAAATGTCCCTACTGAAGATTATTTGCGTCAGCATATGCAAAAAATTGAGTCCATGGGTTGGCAACTATTCCCGCTGAATGACATTGATATGTTATTCAAAGAGGCTTTGCCGTTCAGTGAATACGCTGCGCAAGAAATGGCTGTATTTTTTATTGCGCATGTTGCTTGTGTTGATGTGCATTTGATAAAGTTGTGTGGAAAGCCTGCGTATGTTTTTGTTCAAAGAAAAAATGTTGATGCGGTTTTGAAAACTCGTAATGCACTGCTGGATGTTAATAGTAGAGAAGTTGTGTATTTGTTTGATTGTCAGTGGAAGTTGTGTGCATATGCGCGAGACGAGGAAGTGCGCGACCTAGTCGGTTTGGTAGGTCGATATACTATCCAACAAAAGGAGGGTAGCATTCATTTTCGTCGGTATGGTGGCGTGGGCGTTGGGTTTCCTGATATCGGTACATTGAGCATGGCGCGTGCTAACCCACAACAAACTTTTTGGGAAGTACTTGATCGGGGTAGTATCATTGGTAATTTTGCTTTGAATAGCAGTATACAGCGGAAAAATAAGTTACAGGGATTTCGTTCAGGTAGTTTGAGTATAAGAGTCAACCCGTTATATGAGGCTTTGTCAGCTGCACTCCTGCTGTTTCATTTTAATTATAAGTAAGTCGTGTTGTTGCGAACACAAGCAAGAAAATTATTCTTGCTTTTTTTATTTTGAGTTGACGTCTTGTGGTATACTATACACATGAATACAAATCGTCAGCGTGATTTGCATACGTTTTTTCAACCAACTTCAATCGCGGTAGTTGGTGCATCGCGAAGTACAAAAAAAATCGGCAATATTGTGATTGCAAATCTGGTTGCTGCTCGGTATCCTGGTAAGATTTATCCAGTCAATCGTGACGCGCACATTGTTCGCGGTTTGCCTGCTTTTGCAACATACGCATCATTACCGATTGTGCCTGAGCTCGCGGTTGTAGCAATACCGGCTCAATTTGTTATTGCGGCAGTTGAAGAAATAGCGCGCAAGGGAACCAAAAACATAGTTATTTTTAGTGCAGGGTTTCGAGAAATCGGTGAGCAAGGTGCTGTCCTAGAACAGGAATTAGTCGCTGTGGCACATGAGCATGGTTTGAATATTTTGGGACCAAACTGTCTTGGATTTTTGCACGCAGGAGCGCAGGCAAATGTGACGTTTGGATCATTTGCGCATTTGGGCGGTAATGTAAGGTTTGTTTCTCAGTCAGGTGCGATTGCAACAAGTTTGTTTGATTGGGCTGATGCATTAGGACTTGCTATTGCTGAGTGTGTAACACTGGGTAACAAGGCAGTGATGAATGAAGTTGATATTTTGCAGTATTGGATTACACAAAAAAAAGTACTCACACCATCACGTCAACTTGCTGATGTCTACCCAGTTGGCATGTATCTTGAGTCAATCACTGATGGTCCAGCATTTATACAAACTGCACGAGAGCTTGCACGAACGCATCCAGTTTTTGTGCTCAAGCCAGGCAAGTCACAAGGAGCTCAACTTGCTATGCAATCACACACCGGAGCACTTGCGTCAGAGGATAGTGTATTGGACGCAGCGTTTGCGCAGGCAGGAGTGATCCGTTGTCGTGGTGTTGAGGAAATGATGGATATGGCAGTTGGTTTTGCATGGGAGCATGCACCGCACGGACCTGGTGTTGCAGTTGTTTCAAATGCCGGCGGTCCAGCTGTTATTAGTGCAGATATGATTGATCAGTACGGGTTGCAGTTAGCAACGCTTTCTGAAACTGCTCAGGGTATTTTGCACAAATCATTACCACGAGCAGCAGGGCTTCATAACCCAGTTGATGTTTTGGGGGATGCGTTGGCTGATCGGTACGCAGTTGCGCTTGATGCTGTTTTGCAAGAACAAAGCGTGCAGAGTGTTGTGGTTATTTTGACGCCGCAAGTGATGACGGAAATTGAAAAAACAGCGCATGTTATTGTTGATGCTTCAGCAAAATATAACAAACCAATTATGTGTTCATTCATGGGCGGTGCGCATATTGTCAAAGCAGAACAGATTTTACAAGAAAATAACATTCCAACATACAGATTTCCTGAGCGAGCTATCAAGACATTGGGAACAATGTGGCAATGGGAATCATGGCGACACAAAAAACTTCCACAGCAGCCTGATTTTGAGTGTG
>JAUIEQ010000161.1 GCA_030429785.1 bacterium | reverse complement strand
CTCGACATGGTTCGCGGCGATCGCCTATTTGGGTTGGTGGTGGTGTAACATTTGGTCCAACCAAAGAACGAAATTGGAAGCAAAAGTTGAACAAAAAAGTAAGACGGAAAGCACTCTACATGATGTTATCTGATAAAGTCCAAACAGATCATTTGATTGTGGTTGAAGACATGAAGCTTGAAGCTATCAAAACAAAAGCATTAAATGAGATTTTGACAGCATTGCCATCTGCGAACCGACCAGCATTGATCTTGACTGCAGAGCGTGATGATAAGCTTTTGAAGTCAGCACAGAATTTACAAAAAGTAACAGTTGAGCAAGCTCAGAACATTAATGCAGCATTGCTTGCAAAGTATGAATATGTGATTGCAAGTAAGTCAGCGCTTGATAAAATTATTGCTACATTTTCTAAATAAGTATGTCTATTTTGAATAAAAAGAAAAAGAAACCCGAAGCAACGACAGTGACTGATACGCAAGCATCAAAGGAAGCTGACAAGAAGCCTGCAAAAGAAAAGAAAGAAGTAAAGTCTTCAGCGTTTTCAACGCAACGAGATGTATTGGTGCGACCACTTATTTCAGAAAAGGGCACTGCAGCACAAGAGTATTCAAAATACATTTTTGAAGTTATTACTAACGCAAGTAAGGTGGAGATTCAGCAAGCAGTAGAAGCGTTGTATAAGGTTGATGTTATTAAAGTTAATGTTTTGAATCAACAAGGAAAAAAGGTTCGTTTTGGTAGAGTTGCTGGAAAACGAAGGAATTGGAAAAAAGCAGTTGTGACACTTAAGAAAGGTCAACGCATTACTCCGGTAGAGGGAGTGTAAGCCTATCGGCTAAGAGTGATACGTAACTAATAACAAATAAACAACAAGTAGTTCGTTATTAGTCATCAATTATTTGTACGAAGTTTATGCCAGTTAAGAAATACAAACCAATAACTCCAGGACGTCGAAAGTCATCTGTATTAGTGACCAAAGGTGTTGTTGCTGACAAGCGACCAGAGAAATCTTTAACCAAAAAGATTCATCGAAATGTTGGGAGAAACAACCAAGGTCGCATCACTACTCGACATCGAGGTGGTGGTGTAAAGCGGTTGTATCGAGCAATTGATTTCAAGCGAACAAAGTACGATATTGACGCACGAGTAGCATCGATTGAATATGATCCAAATCGAAGCGCTCACATTGCATTGTTGGTGTATACAGATGGTGCGAAGAGTTATATGATTGCACCCGATGGATTGAAAGTTGGTATGACTGTAGTTGCATCGCAGGGAGTAGTCGAGTATACTGTTGGGAACCGCATGCCGCTCAAGCTTATTCCAGCGGGTACGCAAGTTCATGCAGTTGAGATACGACCAGGACAAGGCGCAATTATAGCTCGGTCAGCAGGTAGTGGCATTACGGTAATGGGTGTAGACAAGGGTAATGCGCAGTTGAGAATGCCATCAGGAGAAGTTCGGCTCGTAAGTGAAGATTGTGCAGCAACACTTGGAGTAGTAGGAAATGCTGATCACGGTAATGTACGGCTTGGTAAAGCTGGTCGGAAGCGACATCTGGGTTGGCGGCCAACAGTTCGTGGTAAGGCAATGAATCCGATCGACCATCCGCATGGTGGTGGTGAGGGTCGGACGCCGATTGGTATGAAACATCCAAAGACTCCGTGGGGTAAACCAGCATTAGGTGTTAAGACACGACGAAAAAAGAAACAAGGATCAAGTAATATTCTCAAACGACGAAAACAAAAACGAAGATAGTATCACACAGATTTTATTAATATCAAATAGCTAATAATAATTAATTACAACAAATGATGAGCCTTAAAAAAGGCGACTAGTACCGAAATAGAGAGAAGAGTATTGTTAGTTACTAGTTAAGCATTATTTGTACAAAGTATCATGAGTAGATCACTAAAAAAAGGACCATATATTGACGAGCGATTACTGAAAAAAGTAAGTAATCTCAAGCAAGGTGATAAAACCAAGATTAAGACTTGGGCACGTCACGCTACAATTACGCCAGAAATGGTGGGGTTTACGTTTGCTGTGCATAATGGCCGACATCATCTGGATGTGTATGTGGTTGAAAACATGGTTGGACACAAGTTGGGAGAATTTGCTCCAACTCGTAAGTTTATCCGCCATGGTGGTAAGATGCAAAAAGATAATAAGTAGTATAGACATATGGAAGCACAAGCTACAGCAAAATATGTTCGAATGTCACCTCGAAAAGTGCGATTGGTTGTTGATTTGGTGCGTGGATTGCCGGTTGCAAAAGCAACACATGCATTGTCAGTATTGAATAAAAAAGCTGCGCAGCCAGTTGCAAAAGTACTGCA
>JAUIEQ010000160.1 GCA_030429785.1 bacterium | reverse complement strand
ACCGATCACATACCAGAACAAATCAAAACAATTCAAAAAATAGAGGCAAACGGATATGCCTACACAACTAACGACGGATTATATTTTGATACATCAAAATTACCTGACTATGGCAAGCTTGCCCGACTTGATGTCGACGGCCTTGAAGCTGGCAAACGAGTAGCAATAGGTGAGAAAAAAAATCCGACAGATTTTGCACTCTGGAAATTAAGTCGCACAGATGAACAACGACAGATGGAATGGGAGTCACCATGGGGCATGGGCTTCCCTGGTTGGCATATTGAGTGCAGCGCTATGGCTGCAAAATATTTAGAAACACCATTTGACATCCACTGCGGTGGTGTTGATCATATTCCTGTACATCACACCAACGAAATCGCACAAACCCAAGCTGCTGAAGGACATGACCTTGCTAAAATCTGGGTGCATGGTGAATTTTTAAATATCAAGGAAGGCAAAATGAGTAAAAGTGAAGGTAATTTTTTGACCATGCATACCTTGCGTGAAAAAAATATAGACCCGCTTGCCTATCGATACTACTTGTTGCAAGCGCACTATCGTCAATTATTAGAGTTTTCTTGGGAAGCAATTACTGCTTCGCAAACTGCTTTAAATAAATTATATGTAGCTGTTAGTGATTTGGGAGAGCCGGCAACTATTCAGCAACATGAATATCTTGATAAGTTTCTAGCTGTGCTGAATGATGATTTGAATACCCCAAAAGCAATTGCCCTCACTTGGAATCTGCTCAAAGCTGACTTACCCGACGATATAAAAATCAGTCTTATTTATACATTTGACGAAGTATTTGGTTTGCAAATCAATAGTCGCGTTACTGCGATTAAGGAACTAAACGAACATCCTCCTCAAGATGTCGCTGACCTGCTTGAACAACGCGCAACTGCACGCGCAGAAAAAAATTGGGACGAAGCGGATAGATTGCGAGACCAAATCCAAGCAGCTGGATTTTGGGTTGCGGATACGCCCGAAGGAACCAAACTCATTCCAAAATTATAGCAATTAAAAAAAATCCCGAAATATGATTCGGGATTTGTGTTAGTTGGGATGCCCAAAAAGTTTATACGACAATAACGGGCGTTTTCCTTGAAGGAAATAAATGTATATCGCCCATCCAAAAAACCAAAGAACAGAGAGCGCAATAGTCAACAAACACGAAACAAAATCTGTCAACGAAGCACTTAAATTCAAAATGTGGTGATCAGAAGATACAATATGCCAGTACCAAAATGGTAACGGAGTCATCTTGATGACCCACCACATGAATTTTTTGTTGGGAGCAATAAAAAATGTATACATTACAAGCCCCAAAAACTATAAACTCTTGGTAACATTTCAACCCTCCTATGTGATAATTTTTTTATGATTCGGGATTTATTTTTCGATTAGCCTTTTAACTTTCGCAAAGTTATTTGATTGTGAAAACTAAATATAGTTCTTGACACAATAAATAACAAGCTGACAAAAACCATAATTGATAGATTGTACATGCCATTGCTTAGCGTATGGTTGAGCACGCTCATCGCCTCCGTACTCAGCTCTTCACCAAGACCTATCTTTCCTTGGGTAAGTAATTGCTGGCTGGCAAAGTCGACCATAAATATGAAACTAGCAAAAAGTAATAATGCCTTAGCAAGAAGGCCTTTTACCCTCCAGTTTCTTACAAAAAAAGATACTTCTCCAATAAAACATTGCGCCAAAAGCCGGATGCTTTTCATTGTCACACCTCGATATTTTTGATGTTAAAGGATTAATTTGATGTTATACAATATCATGACAAGTTACTTCTGTCAAGAATATATCTCATAAAGCACTCATATTCTTGAAATAACGACTTAAAAATGATATGCTCTTGGTTGTACACCAATATTTTATTTTGTACACAATACAAGCATATGGGCTTTAAACCACAGAACAAGCATCAAAACTTTTGGCAACAGTTACCAAAACCAATAGTCGCACTTGCACCTATGGCTGGCGTGACTGATATTGCCTTTCGGCACATGGTGCTGATGTTATCTATACAGAATTTGCTTCGGCTGATGCGCTGATTTATGAATCGCAAAAAACATTTGATATGATTAGATTTGATGAATCTGAGCAGCCGGTTGTAGTGCAAATTTTTGGTAACAAACCAGAACACATGTACAAAGCTGCAAAGATTTGTGAAGAACTAGGATTTGCTGGCATTGATATAAACTTTGGTTGCCCTGCATACAAAGTAGTCAAAAATGATGGCGGTGTTTCACTGATGCGCGACCCAGCACAATGCAGAGAGTTGATTCAGGCAACTATTGAAGCTGTTGCTATTCCAGTCTCAA
>JAUIEQ010000159.1 GCA_030429785.1 bacterium | reverse complement strand
CGAACGCCATTTTTGAGCTGACTGCTCATCTCGTAGCGCGTCATCATCACCTGCAAACACGCTCACTGCCAGTTTACCTGGATCAATACCAAGCCACTGCTTGCTGGTCAAAAACTCCCACGAAAACGCGATTGCATCTTCTTTGAAATAATCTCCCAATGACCAATTGCCAAGCATTTCAAATACAGTCAAATGAGTGTTATCACCCACCTCATCAATATCAACTGTACGAACGCATTTCTGAACATTAGCTAGTCGAGTACCAGCAACATGTGACTGTCCGAGCAAATACGGGACTAATGGATGCATGCCAGCAGTTGTAAATAACACCGTCGGGTCATTTTCAGGAATAACTGAAGCACCATCAATAATGGCATGCTGCTTTGATTTAAAGAAATCAAGAAATTTATTTCGTAAGTCGAATGCAGTAATCATAAGAATACATAAACAGTAAAACTAGCGTATTGTACACTGTGTAGTTAGTATAACTTAGCATAAAAAAACCTGGGCATGCAATGGTAGTAAAATATATGCTTTACTTGTGATGTTAATAAACATCGCATGCACCCCAGGGTATTCATGCTACAATATTTGCTAATAAGCTATTTGGCAGTGTGGTTATAGCTGGCTTTGTTATAGCAACAGCATGCTGCCTTGAGCCTGATTGGCACACTAATCATAGCAGGCATCGCGCATAGCACTTTTTTGTAGCAACAATGCTGATAAAGATCATATAACTTTAGTATACTCCTATTCTCACTCAGCTGCAAAAGTATCCGCAATACTACCACCACCAAGACAAACATCGTCATCATAAAGAACCAAACTTTGACCTGGAGTTATAGCGCGCTGCGCCTCATCAAAAACAACTCGTAATGCTGTATGCGTATCATCAACCCAATCAATAGCGCATGCTTGGTCAGTTTGACGGTATCTAATTTTTGCAGATAACTTTTGTGGCATTGCTGGCCGATCCACCAACCAATGCAAGTCTGTTGCGGTCAAACCCTGAGCAAACAAAGCTGGATTGTAGTTCCCTTTCGCAACATATAAAATATTTTGCTGCATATCTTTTTGAGCAACATACAATGGTATTCCCGTTCCCCCAACGGACATACCTCGTCGTTGACCAATTGTGTATGATGACAGTCCTGTATGCTGACCAATAACTTGTTGTGACTCAACATCAACAATGTCACCTGGTTGATCATGTATGTACCGTGATAAAAACTTTCGCAAATCAACCTCACCAATAAAACAGATACCTTGAGAATCTTTTTTGTCTTGAGTCTTTAAATTGTGTGTACGCGCGATATCTCGAACTTCACTTTTTTGCATATCTCCAAGTGGAAACAGCACACGAGGTAGCGTATCTGGGTTTATTGCATACAAAAAGTATGACTGATCTTTGTTAGCATCAGCACCTTTTAGTAGTAGATACTTTCCAGCACTATGCTGAACACGCGCATAATGACCCGTGGCTATATAATCCGCACCAAGCTCAAGCGCTTTTTCAAAAAAAGCTTTAAATTTAATTTCTGAATTGCACAATATATCAGGATTGGGTGTACGACCTGCCTTGTATTCTGCAAAAAAATACTCAATAACTTTATCTTTATACTCAGACTCAAAATTAAAAGTATATAATGGGATGTCTAGCTGTTGCGCTACCATTCGCGCATCCATGTGATCTTGCTCCCACGGACATTCGCCTTTGAGAGCAAACTCATCACTCCAGTTTTTCATAAAGACACCAATGACGGTATAACCTTGTTCGCGTAACAACAAAGCCGCTACCGAGCTATCAACTCCACCAGACATACCAACTACAACTGTTTTTTGTTCAACTAAGCCCATACAATCAACGACTACAAACATGCACATAACCTGTATGTACGTGAGTATTATTTCTTCAATGCTTTGAGTATCAAACTTTCCGCTTCACTAACTACTACGTTTATTGGCGCGGTTGCATCTAGCGTGAAATATTGATCTGGCAACTTTGGAAAAATCGATACATAGCACTTGCGTACCACTGTCAAAAACTTTTCATTTATCATTCGTCCCTTGCGTCCCTTATTTCTTTCTAGTGCTATCTTGGGAGGAATATCAAGATGCAAAACCAAATCTTCTAACGCTAAAAACTCTTTCAAGTAGTCTGTCATGACTTTTGTTTGCTTGAGGGTTAATACCTTGTACTTATAGAGCGCATGAACCATTATGATTCGCTCAGCCACTCCTTTACCGCTTTCGGCGGTGCCGTACCAGCTGCCCGCGCAGCCCTAAAGGAAATTACCTCCGAATTTCGTAACATTTTGAATAGTGGCGGGGTTCAATGATTGTGAG
>JAUIEQ010000158.1 GCA_030429785.1 bacterium | reverse complement strand
TTTGGTGGTCAGACGACATAGCAGTTGCATGAACATTCCATGCATAAAAATGTTCTTCATCAATCAATGAAAATATGTGTTGATTAAAATACTCATCGTCAGCATCAAGCAAATCAAGCAACTCCTGTATTGGACCAAAATCATCAAACCCTGCAATTTCATTATCAGTATAGTGTTGCCAATAGGATGCGCTTTCAAAAACCGGTTTCCACTTTCCAAATGCATCACCACCATCTTCAGTACCAAAAATTGCAGCGCCATCAGGAACTCCGGCTTTGGTCAACATTTCTTTTGTCCAATGTTCATGCAGCCAATAGGTAGCTTTTTCAGCACCATTAACAGTGAGTTCAACAAACTCAGAATGTGGCACCAACAAACCAAGCTCACGTGCTCGCCACTGATTATATTCTTCCAAAATATAATCACGGTCTTCTGGGATAGTTAAGTTAAATTCACTCATGCCTTTGATGAGCTGATCACCACGAACCTCTACATGCCATGATTTTTTTGGACCTGACCAATGGTTAGACAAGTCCCCACGGTAGCGGACACGCACATCATATTCAATACCATCAACAGTTAGTACTGCTTTTTTATCATCTTTGTATGCTTTACTTAAAATTTCTTTTGAATAAGCTTCTGGCAAATTATCATTGAGTTCCTGTAACTTTTCTTCGTCAATAGCAAGGTCATATGTTGGTAGTGTTGATTCTTTTAAGTAGTATGGAAAATACAACACATTTGTCATACTTCGAACCGCACGAGCTAGTGGAATAAGTTTTACTCTAAAAGACAAATCATTGCGCTTAGAAAATCCATATAAACTAAAAAGCGCTAGCACAATAAGGCTACTCACTCCAAGTAATTTAATTTTTGTTTTGTGACGAATCATATTACGCAAGCAGAGTTTGTATAAATGAAAGTATTCGCTTGCCACGAGCTTCCCATGTAAAATTGCGAACTCGTTCGTGCGCAGCTTGCGCTCGTGCCACTGCAGCTTCGTAGTCATCCAAAATAACACGTACGCCAGCTAGTAGCTCTTCCGGGCTATCAGGCTCCACAAGTGTTGCCACAGATTCATCAAGCCACGCTCGCATCATTGGCGTATCAGTTCCTAGGAAAGGCCGTGTCGCATACATATATTCCGGAATCTTGAGTGGCGAACCTTGAGCAACTGATACTTCATACTTGCCTGAAAATGGAGCTGCCAAAATACTCGCTGCGGCCATGTAAGTTGGCACTAATTCATACGCGATGCGACCATCGATTGCTAAGTGTGGCGATTCATATGTGTCTTGCATAAGCGCAACATCTTTATCAGACCCACCAAGTGCGACAAAATAATATGCGTCATTAGTATTCTGAACAGCTGCTTGCAAAAACGTACTAATCCCTCGATCTTCAGTGAACGCTCCAATATATAAAATAATATGCCTATCTTTTGGTAAATCCAATTCAGTGCGTGCTTGCTCCTGTGTTTTGTTCAAATTAAATCGTGTTGGGTCAATAGCATTTGATTCAACACTAATGTGCTCGGCAGGAATCCCCCAATCAATTGCGATGTCTTTTTTGATTTGGTTTGTGACAATCAAGCCCTTACTGAATTTAAAAATAAATGTATACAAACGTTTTGAAAATCTATGCAATGAATGCGCTTCATAAAAAAACGTTTTGCGAAATCGTTTTGAAACTAACACAAGCCACAACGCTAGTCGTGGCTCACGTACATAAAAAACTGTATCAGCAGGTGCATTTTTTATGTACGCAGTAAGTGACAACGCATACCACAAGCTTCGAGGCACACAAGATGGTTCAGGAACAATAGTCATTTCAAAATCAGATTGAATATTGTATTGATCAAACAGCTCCTGCTTGCTCAAACCTTTCAATCGTTGCACAAACAATCGTGCACTCACCTGTCGTGAAAAACTTTCTGACATCTTCAATACCTGCAAACGATTTGCATAGATTGATGGATATTGCATTGAGGTGAAATAATAAATGTGCATATTAATCTATGTAGTACCTGCGATATATTGTAGACTGTTAGGACCGCAATTGAATAACAAGTCAACAGCCGACATATATGGTTTGAATTCACCGTGTATTTGAGGATATTCAGGATGTGTGAATTCCTGAAAATAATGCTTGAGTTTGGCTAGCACAAATTTTTCTTCTTCAACATACTCTGTTGCCCCACCTTTTCCTGAAAGATATCCATCCGCGTTCATTGCCGCACAAATATCTAATAACAAATCTGTTTTGGCGCCATGCGGTTCAAAACTTGAGCTTTTGATTATTTCTTTTTCTATACCAAAAAATTTCAACATACCAAGCAGAATGTACTCATT
>JAUIEQ010000157.1 GCA_030429785.1 bacterium | reverse complement strand
GTCATGTGCGTAATCAAGTCCTGAAATATAATTCGTCAATGCATCACACCACACATACATCACGTGATCAGGGTCATTTGGTACTGGCACGCCCCAGGATAATTTTTCTTTTGGCCTACTAAAGCTCACGCGATCATATCCGCCTTTGAGGATATTCAGAATTTCATTTTTCTTAGACTCTGGGATAATATGAAACTCATTTGATTCTATCTTCTGAATGATTTGATCTGAATACTTACCCAGATTGAAAAAATAATTTTCTTCACTCAAAAGTTCGGGCGCTGTATTGTGATCTGGACATTTGCCATCTACTAAGTCTTTGTCAGTCTTAAACTCCTCACAACCAACACAGTATAATGCTTCGTATGTATCCTTGTACAAGTCACCATTTGCGACCAACTGCTCCCACAACTTGATAACTGATGGCCAATGTGCTTGCTGATTAGTTGTTCGAATGAAGTAATCATATGAAATATTGTACGCGCGTGCCAAATCCTCAAACTTCTGCGCTGCCATGTCAACATATGCTTGTGGAGTCATGCCAAGCTTTTCGGCAGACTGCATATTCTTGGTGCCATGCTCGTCAGTACCGATTTGCAGCCGCACGTCGTCGCCTTGTTGTCTGTGATACCGCGCTAGTGCATCAGCCTCAACACGTTCCATCGCATGACCCAAATGCGGCTCACCATTCACATAATCAATTGCAGTTACGATGTAGTGTGTTTTAGTCATCTAGCTCATCAATAATACTTAAGAAAAACTCTTTGTCTTTTGGATGGGTTAGTATATCCACTACTTGTTCTTTTGAAACCCATCGCGCTTCAGGATTGTGACTATCTATCGGACTAAGCTTTGTGACCTGAGTCATGAATAAAAACATATGTATTGTCTTTTGCTCGTCTGTCGGCTTACCATCTTTGTAACTCAGGCCAGTACGTTGGTATGGCTCAAAAGATTTCTTCAGGATCAAACAACTCACATTCAGACCTGTCTCTTCGTTAATTTCTCGATAGGCTGCCTCAAGCACATCTTCGCCCGGCTCAATATGACCTTTAGGCAAAGACCATGATTTGCTTTTTTGTGAAACTACTACTACCTCGCCATTAGCATTAACAATAACTCCTCCTGCTGACTGTGTTTTTTTCATATTAATTACCATTAACAACAACCACAAACTCGCCTTTTACTTGATCTTGGTCTAGTGCGAGACGCACGTCCTCTGGTTTTCCACGATACACTGTTTCGTACTGCTTGGTCAACTCACGCGCAAGCACCAGCTCATGTTCTGGTAATAACTCAACCATCTCAGACAATAATTTCTCAATCCGATGCACAGATTCATAAAACACAACGGTCATACCAGCATCTCTCACCTCTTCGAGAAACTTTTTGCGTTTTTTCTTGTGCGGAATAAATCCTTTGAACAAAAACGTATCAGTTGCAAATCCACTAATCGACAGCGCAGCAACCACTGCTGACGCACCAGGAATTGGTACAATCTGACAATCTGGATGATTGTCACGAACATACGCAACCAATTTGTTACCCGGATCAGAAATCCCAGGCGTTCCCGCATCTGTCATGTACACAACATGCGAACCACTCTCAAGCAACTGACCAATTTTTTCTAAACTAGATTGCTTGGAATGCTGATGGTACGACAACAACTGTGTATCTGTGATTTCGTATCGCTCAAGCAGTCGCTTGGTAACACGCGTGTCTTCACACACAATTACATCAATTTCACGTAGAGTCTCCACAGCGCGATACGTAATGTCTTGTAAATTCCCAATTGGAGTTGCAACTATATATAACGTCCCTGACATACTTTTTTTTGTTACCCTGAGTCCTGCCTTGCCGGTAGGCAGGTTGCCGAAAGGGTGAAGTTAAATCATAATATGGCTCGGCAGGCTCACCATGACAAGTGATAATAAATAGATTTTTGAAACTACTATTTGCTATTTACTCATAACAATTAACCAAGCTACTCCGGTATGTTCTCAAGCTCTTTCAACACCTCAGAAATAATCAGTGCGACTGGCACAGCCAACAGCGCTCCCAAGATTCCAGCAATTTTTGCACCAATCAAAAGCGCTATAATAACCAACAACGGACTCAAACCAATTGCTTTGGACATTACTTTTGGCACAATAATATTATTCTCAAGTTGCTGCACCAGCAAGTAGACAATCGCCGCAGCAAGACCAAGTATTGGCGCTTGCGTAAATGCAATCAGCACTCCAGGTACTGCACCAATCCACGGACCAATAAACGGAATCAGCTCCGTCACGCCAGATAACAACGCGAGCACCAAGGCATATTCAACACCAATAATCTTAAGCGGGATGTACACCATCACACC